>DASQMQ010000223.1:0-14175 GCA_035645455.1 Pseudonocardia sp. | reverse complement strand
GGACCTGCTGGCCACCCGGGGACGCCGAGCGCGCGACGACCGCCGTCCGGCACGGGGTCGCGATGCTCACCCCAGGGTGACTGATCCGCAGAGTCGTGGTTAGACTGTGCTCAGGTCGTTCGGTTTCGGTGTTCGTGTGATGCACGCCCGCAGGAACAGTTGGGCGGGCTCCGGAACACTCGGTGCCCCCGTCCAGCGGATCGGCCGGGACGGGCACGGTGCTCGTCCCACCGTATGCTAGGAGCACATCGCATGGCACAGGGAACCGTGAAGTGGTTCAACGGGGAGAAGGGCTTCGGCTTCATCTCCGTCGACGGGGGCGGCGCCGACGTCTTCGTGCACTACTCGGAGATCGACGCGTCCGGCTTCCGCAGCCTGGACGAGGGGCAGCGCGTGGAGTTCGAGGTCGGCCAGGGCCAGAAGGGCCCGCAGGCCACCGGCGTCCGCGCCATCTGAGTCGTAGCACCCCGATCAGCATCCGCTGATCCACAGCACGTACCGGGGCCCGTCTCCCTCCGGGGAGGCGGGCCCCGGCTGCGTCCGGGCGAGCCCGGCGGCGTCGCGGTCCTCGGCCGATGGTGGTCAGCGACCGGTCAGCACCCCGGCCGGCTCCGCCGGGGCCCGTTCCAGGAACGGACCGAGCAGGTCGGGCACGGCGGCGTCGGCGACGTCCAACCCGGTGCCGGTGCCCACGTCGCGGATCGCGTAGGCCCCCGCCCCGGCCGCGGTCGTGGCCAGCACGGTGGCCAGCCCGGCGCGGCGCTGGAACACCGACTGCTGCACCGTCCACCCGATGATGCCGCGGCACTGCAGGGCGACCGTCGAGCGGCGCACCGAGCCGCTGCGGACCACCAGGTAGTCGCCGGTGCGGCCGTGGCCCAGGTTGCGGTAGGCGTCCAGGGCGAGGGCCACCGCCACCGGCAGCGCCACCACCGCGCTGATCCAGGCGATGTGCAGCAGCACGTCGGTGAGCAGCGCGCCGAGCACCACCAGTGGCAGTTCGACGAGCGCGACGCCGACCAGCGCCCAGCGCAGCCGCCGCCCCCGGGCGGTCACCGGGTGCCCGACCAGCCGGGCGGCGACGGTCGGTGAGACCGGCTCGCGCAGCACGTCGGCGGCGACCCGGTGGGCGACCGCGCACGGCGCCGCCGGCAGCAGCGTGTTGTGCTGGGCCTTGTTCGCCTCACCCGACGAGGAGGACGACCCGGTCGCCAGGCCGGTGGCCACCGCGTCCACCCGCGCCGCCCCGGCCAGCCGGTTGCCCAGCGGCTCGACGACGTCCACGCCGCGCAGCCGGGCCTCCTCGACCGAGATCGACCGGGTGGTCAGCAGCCCGCGACGGACCCGCAGCGTGCCGCCGGCCTCGCGGTCGAGCCGGTAGCCCCACCACGTCTCGACGAACAGGCCCAGCGCCCCGACCACGCCGACCAGCAGGCCGACCCCGACCAGCAGGGCGATCGCGCCGAGCACCGGGACGTCGGCGAGCAGGCCGATCGCCCAGCCGACCAGGCCCGCCTGCGCGCCGAACCATTCGGCCACGTTGAGCGCGCCGCCGAAGGCCGCGGCGCCGAGCGCCGGCGCGACGAACGACAGCGGGGCGTACCGGATCCACCCCGGGTCCAGCTCGGCGAGCCGGCCGTCCGCCGCGGGGTCCACCGGGACCCGGTCGAGCAGGGCGGCGCGCAGGTCGTCGGCGTCCGCGCGGGTGAGCGGGCGCAGCTGGACGGTGCCGTCGTCGGTCTGCTCGCCGGTGCCGATCCGGACCGCGGCCAGCCCGAACACCCGCAGCAGCGGGTCGGCCGTGACGTCGACGGTGCGGACCCGGTCGCGCTGCAGCGATCGGCGCTTGCGGACCAGCACCCCGGTGCGCAGCTCGACCCGGTCCGGCCCGAGCCGGTAGCGGGTGGTGCGCCAGTGCAGCAGCTCGGCGACGGTCCCGGCGGCCACCACGAACGCCGCCCCGGGCAGCACCCAGGCCAGCGCGGTGCCGACGGGCACGGCGCGGGCCAGGCCCACCGCCGTCGGCACCCCGGCGGCCACCGCGACGCCGAGCATGACGATCGCGGTCACCACGATCGTGCGCCGGTCCAGCCGGCGCCACCCGTCGGCTGGCTCCGGGCTCACGTCGCATCCCCGGGGACGGCCTGGGTGGTGGCGGTGAGCTGCTCGGCCAGGTCCTCGGCGGTCGCCCGGTCGAGCCCGGCGACGGTCAGCGCGCCCTTCGCCGACGCGGTGGTGACCACCAGGGTGGCCAGCCCGAAGCGCTGCTCCAGCGGCCCGCGGCGGGTGTCCACGGTCTGGATCCGCGACATCGGGGCCACCCGCCACTCCTGCCAGAACCAGCCGGTGCGGGTGTAGACCGCGGTGTCGGTGACCTCCCACCGGTGCACCCGGAACCACCACCGGGGCAGCGCCAGCGCCGCCGGCACGCCGATCGCGGTGATCACCACCGCCGGCAGCAGCAGCCAGAACCGGGCCGGCGCGATGAGTACCCCGAGCACGACCAGCACCACCACCGGAGTGGCGACCAGCAGCGCCACGTTCGCCGTCCACCAGCCGACGGCCCGGGGGTCCACCGGGTTGCGGGGCGGGCGCAGTCGCGTCCCGCTGTCGGGCAGCGCAGCAGTCGTCATGTCGTTCCCCCGAACGCCGTTTACCATGCGATCGCATCGTATCGGCGACCGACCGGTATGACAATGCGATCGCATGGTGAAGGGAGCCGGGTGCCCAGGAAGGTGGACCACGACGCCCGGCGTCGCGCGATCGCCGACGCACTGCTGCGGTTGGCCGCCGCCCGGGGGCTGGAGTCGGTGAGCCTGCGCCAGGTCGCCGCGGCGGCGGGCATCTCGATGGGCGCGGTGCAGCACTACTTCGCGACCAAGGACGAGATGGTCGGGTTCGCCATGGAGCACCAGGCCCGCCGCCGCGAGCAGCGGATCGTCGCCCGCCTGGTGGCCGCCGGGCGCCCGCCGACCGTCCGCGAGCTGCTCCGCGTGGTCGCGCTGGAGGTGGTGCCCACCGACGCGGACTCGCGCGAGGACTACCTCGCCGGCGTCACCTTCTTCGTGCGCGCCCTGCGCGAGCCGCGGATGGCCGCCGTCCTGGCCGAGGGCGGCACGCAGGTGAACGCCCTGTTCGCCGGCCAGCTCGCCGCGGCCCAGCGCGACGGGCTGCTCGCCGACGGGATCGACGTGGAGCAGGAGGCGGTGCTGCTCTGGTCGCTGATCGACGCCCAGTCGACCGCGCTGCTGCTGGGGGCGCGGACCCCCGAGCAGGTGACGGCGAGCGTGGACCACTTCCTGGACCGCCTGTTCGGACCTGCGGGCTGAGCCGTCCCGGCGCCACGACGCCGCGCTCGGCCAGCAGGTCCCGGGTGGCCGCGTCGAGCCGCCTGCGCGACGGTGGCCGTTCCTAGATCAGGTCGCCTTCGATCTCGGCGACGGCGGCGAGATCGCCGGCCACGGCGACGCGCTCGGCGTCGTCGAGGGGGAGGGCGCGCAGGTCGGCGAGGGTTCGCGCGGCCCGCTCCCGGTCGCCGGCCCGCCCGAGCAGTTCGGCGAGGTAGGCCAGCACGGGCACCCGCTCGACGGCCGGTGCGTCGGGGTGCCGGGCGAGTGCGGAGTCCAGCACCGCGATGGCCCCGTCCACGTCCCCGCGCGCGTCGCCCTGCCGGGCGGCGTTGGCCAGCGCTCGGGCGAGCCGGCCGTCCGGTGCGTCGGTCGCCCGGTCCGCGCTCACCCGCAGCCAGTTCCCGCCCGGGTCGACGACGGCGAACCCGGATGCCGTGCCCTGCTTGCGGCGGGGCCGGGTGATCCGCGGGATGCCGGTCACGGGCAGCTTCCCGTAGGCCGCGCGCAGGCCCGCGGCGAACTCGTCCAACAGGGCCGGCGGTTCGGCCACCACGATGATCACGCTGCCCAGCGAGGTCGCCGGGTCGTACCCCTCGACGCCGGCGAAGTGCAGGTCGACGGAGCCGCGCTGGACGGCGAGGTAGGGGTTGGGCCGCGCCTGCCGGTAGGTCTGGGTGAAGCCGAGGGCCTGGTAGAAGGGCAGCACGTCGTCGAGCCGGCGGCAGGCGAGGATGGGGATCGTGCGGGCGTCCATCGGAACACCGTACAGCGTTCGGAGTTTTCTCGGGAGGGGTCGGATGGAGTACGCGGGCCGCGGCGACCCGGCGCGGACCACCGAACTGCTGTGGCGCACCGCCGGCGCCCCGCGCCGCGGCCCGAAGCAGCGGTTCACGATCGACCAGGTCGTGGACGCGGCGATCGCCGTCGCCGACGCGGGCGACGTCGCCGCCCTGTCCATGCGCTCGGTCGCCCAGCGCCTCGGCGTCGGCACCGCGTCGCTCTACACCTACCTGCCGGGCAAGGCCGAGCTGCTGGAGCTGATGGTCGACCGCCTGGCCGGCGCCCAGCCGCTCCCCGACCGCGGCGACGACCCCCGCTCCGCCCTGATCGACTACGCCACCGACGACCTCGACCTCCTGCGCGGCCACCCGTGGGTGCTGCAGGTCGCCACCTCCCGGGAGGTCCTCGGCCCCGGCGTGCTGGCCCGCTACGAGGCCGCCGTCGGTCTGCTCGACGGCCTGGGCCTGACCCCGCGCGGGACCGTCGAGGCCGTCGCCGCGCTGGACGCCTACGTGCGCGGGGCCGGCGCGGTCGTCGTCGAGGCCGAGCAGGCGGCGTCGCGCACCGGCCGCAGCGACGACGAGTGGTGGCAGGCCCGCGCGCCGCTGCTCGACGAGCACTTCGCCGCCGGCCGCTACCCCCGGCTGTCCGCACTGGACGCGGCCGGCGCCTTCGCCCCGTCCCGGACCGACGTGCCCTACACCGTCCAGCGCGCGCTCGACCGGTTCGACGCCGGGCTGGCGCTGGTGCTGGACGGGATCGAGGCGGCCGGCTCGGTGGACCGGTAGCGGCCCGCAGCAGGTGTCCTACAGTGCGGAGCATCCGACGACGAGCAGTCGCGGTCGTCGGCGAGGGTGGAGGGGTGCCCGGATGGCGGCGGTGCCCGGTTCGACGAGTCGTCTGGCCCTCGCCGCGCTCGTGGTCGTCGCAACCGGCTGCTCCGCCGGCTCCGCAGCCCCGGCCGAGCCCGCGCCGGCCACCTCCGGCGCGTCGCCGCCGCCGGCGTCGACCCCGGTCAGCACCACCGCGACCGACCCGGCGCTGCGCGACGAGCTCCTGGCGATGCTGGCAGCCGACCAGGCCGACCGGCAGGAGGCGGAGCCGGACATCGGCGCCGAGCGGGCCCGCACCGAGCGGTTGCGCCGGATCGTCGCCGAGCGCGGCTGGCCGACCCGCACACTGGTCGGCGACGACGGCGCCACCGCGGCGTGGGCGATCGCCCAGCACAGCGACCTCGACCCGCAGTTCCAGCGGCAGGCGCTCGACCTGCTGCGCGCGGCGGTCGCAGCCGGTGAGGCGGACCCCGGTGAGCTCGCCTACCTGGTCGACCGGGTGGCCGCCAACGCCGGACAGCCGCAGACCTACGGCACCCAGATGGGCTGCACCGACGACGGTCAGCCGCAGCTGGCGCCGCTCGCCGAGCCGGACCGGGTCGACGCGTTGCGAGCCGAGGCGGGGCTGCCGCCGCTCGCGGACTACCTGGCCGAGCTGGCGGAGGTCTGCGCCTCGTCGTGAGCCGGACCGGCCGCTTCCCTGCGATCATGCGACCGTGACCGACCGAGCAGACATCCACTTCTACTTCGACCCGGTGTGCCCGTTCGCCTGGATGACCAGCAAGTGGGTGCGCACGGTGCAGTCCCGGCGGGACTACGCGGTGGACTGGCGGTTCATCTCGCTGCGGCTGCTCAACGCGCACGTCGACTACGACGCGCACTTCCCGCCGGAGTACGAGGCGGGCCACACCGCGGGCCTGCGGCTGCTGCGGGTGGCCGCCCGCGCCCGCGCCGACCACGGTCGGACCGCGGTCGGCGCGCTGTACGCGGCGCTGGGGGAGCGCATCTTCGACGGCAGCCCGACGCCCGACGACTCCGGCGCCCGGCGCGGCACCACCGGGTTCGTCGAACCGGCCCTCGCCGCCGCCGGACTGCCGGTGGACCTCTCCGCCGCCCTGGACGACACCTCCTGGGACGCCACGATCCAGGCCGAGACCGACGAGGCGCTCGGCCTCACCGGCCGGGACGTCGGCACGCCCATCATCCACTTCGAGCCCCCGGACGGGGTGGCGTTCTTCGGTCCGGTGATCAGCCGGCTGCCGGCCGCCGACGACGCCGAGGCGCTGTGGGACCACGTGGTGGCGCTCGCCCGGTTCCCGGGGTTCGCCGAGCTCAAGCGGAGCCTGCGCGAACTGCCGCAACTGCGGGCCCTCGGCGTCGCCGACGGCGAGGTGGGCGTCCAGCAGGACTGGCACGGCGGCAGCCGCCGGCTGAAGAAGTAGCCGGCGGGTCCCGGACCCGCTGCTCCGCGGGGACCCGCTGATCGGGCGCGTGGCTACGATCGCCGGGGGGACCGCCGCGGTCGACGCAGATCGGGACAGTGCGCCCGGGACAGTGCGCGCCGACTTCGCGCCAGGCGACCGAGGGGGCAGCACGAGTGGGCGAGAGGTTCGGTCACTACGTACTCGACGCGCCGATCGGCGCCGGCGGGATGGGGGAGGTCTGGCGGGCACGCGACACCCGGCTGCACGACCGGCCGGTGGCGCTGAAGCTGCTCCGCCGGGAGATCACCCCCGGTACCGCGGAGTTCGAGCGCTTCGAGCGCGAGGCCAGGACCGTGGCCCGGTTGAGCGGCCCGCACCTGGTCCACGTGCACAGCTACGGCCAGATCGACGGCCGCCTCTACATCGACATGCAGCTCATCGAGGGGCGCGACCTGGCCACCGCCCTGCGCGAGGACGGCCCGTTCCCCCCGGTCCGGGTGGCCGCGATCGTGGCGCAGGTCTGCGACGCGCTCGCCACGGCCCACGCGGCCGGCCTGGTGCACCGCGACGTCAAGCCGTCGAACATCCTGCTCACCGCGAACGACCACGCCTACCTGGCCGACTTCGGCATCGCCCGCCGCTCCGGCCTGGGCGACTCGACGGTCGAGGCCACGCTGACCGCGGCCGGCTCGGCGGTCGGCACGATGAGCTACATGGCGCCGGAGCAGTTCACCGGCACCCGGTCGGTCGACGGCCGCGCCGACGTGTACGCGCTGACCTGCGTGCTGCACGAGATGCTGACCGGCGCGAAGCCCTTCCCGGTCGATCACATGTTCGCGCTGTTGAACGCGCACGCCAACGCGCCGCGGCCGCGGCCCACCGAGCGGCGTCCGGACCTGTCGCGGCGCTGGGACGAGGTGGTCGCCCAGGGCATGGCCGTGGCCGTCGAAGCGCGGTTCCCGGGACCGGATGCGCTGCGCGAGGCCGTGCTCGCGGCGTCGGCGGACCGGCTCGCCCAGACGCTGACCATGCCGGCCCAGCCGCCGGCTCCGGTGGGCCGGCCCGCCGAGCCCCGCCCGCCGGCCGCCGCAACGGCGCCGCGTCGGGAGCGGCGCCCGATGGCCGGCGTCCTGGTGGGGCTGGTCCTGGTGCTGGCCGCCATCGCCGGTGGGCTGCTGGTGTGGTGGAACGGGACCCGTGAGCAGCCCGTGCGCCCACCGCCGGTCGCCGAGGGCGATCTCGGCCTGAGCGTGCCGGTGTCCAGCCCGCCCTGCGACGGCGGCTACGTGCTGTTCGTCGGTGCGGCCATCACCCCCGCGACCTACGCGACCGAGGTGCAGCGCCACCTGGACGCCTACCCCGGGGCGAGCTACCTGTACGGGCCCGGGAGCTGCCCGTCCACCACGCACTACCGCGACGGGAACCCCGTCTACTCCGTCTACTTCGGGCCGTTCGGCACGGTCGAGCAGGCGTGCACCGCGCGTCCCGCCGGGGCCTCGGACGCCTTCGTCCGCAAGCTGGACGAGGAACCCCCGAGCAGCTTCCTGCGCTGCTGACCCGGCCGGACCGCGCGGGTCAGGCGCGCGCGACCGGGGTGGGGGACGACGAGCGGCCGCCCCGCCCCACGCCGGCCCAGGGCAACCCGGCCCGGTCGAGCACATCGGGGTCCAGCAGGTTGCGGGTGTCGACCACGCAGCAGTCGCCGGCGACGCCGGCCAGCCGCTGCCAGTCGAGCTGGCGGAACTCCGGCCACTCGGTGAGGATCACGATCGCCGCGACGTCCTTGGCCGCCAGGTACGGGTCGTCGACCACGGTCAGCAGCGACTCGTCGATTCCGGTCCCGCTCCCGGTGACCCCGGGGTCGTAGCCGACCAGTTCGGCGCCGGCCTGCTTGAGCAGCGCGGCGACGCCCAGGGCCGGTGAGTCGCGAAGGTCGTCGGTGCCGGCCTTGAAGGTCAGCCCGAACAGCGCCAGCCGGCGCCGGGTCAGCGACCCGGTGCGCTTGCCGGTGACCATCGTGCGGATCTTGTCGACCATCCGCTGCAGCTGGCGGGTGTTGGTGTCGATGGTGGCCCGCAGCAGCCGGAACTCGAAGTCGGCCGCGTCGGCCACCTGCAGCAGCGCGCGGGTGTCCTTCGGCAGGCACGAGCCGCCCCAGCCGGGGCCCGGCGCCAGGAAGGACTGGCCGATCCGCCGGTCGTAGCCGATGCCCTCGGTGACGTCGGCGATGTCGGCGTCGAGCCGCTCGCAGAGCTCGGCGATCGCGTTGACGTAGGACAGCTTCATGGCCAGGAAGCAGTTGGCCGAGTACTTGATCATCTCGGCGCTGGCCGCGTCGGTCAGCACGGTCGGCGCGCCGAGCCGGGCGTACAGGGCGGCGACCCGCTCGGCGGCGTCCTGCTGGCCCGATCCGACGACGACCCGGTCCGGGTTGAGGAAGTCGTGCACCGCGGTGCCCTCGCGGAGGAACTCCGGGTTGCTGACCACGCCGATGTCGTCGCGGTCGAGCAGCTCCGCGGTCCGCTCGGCCGTCCCGACCGGGACCGTCGACTTGTTGACCACGACCGCACCCGCGGGCAGCGCCTCCCGGGTCTCCTCCAGCACCGACTCCACCGCGCTCAGGTCGGCGACCCCGCCCACGCCCATCGGGGTGGGCACGCAGAGGAACATCACCTCGACCGGGTCGCCCTCGCGGGCCAGCTCGGCCAGCGCGGCCCGGGCGCCGACGACGAACGACAGCCGCCCGGCCGCCATGCCCTCCACGACCAGGTCGGCGAGGCCGTCCTCGCGGATCCCGATCTCGCCGGCCCGCAGCCGCTCGATCTTGGCGGGGTCGACGTCGGCGCACACCACCCGGTGCCCCAGCGACGCCAGGCAGGCGCCGGTCGTCAGGCCGACGTAGCCGGTCCCGACCACGGCAATGCGACGTACGAACATCGAGGACACCCTCCGCTGGTTCCGTCCTCCGGATGATCGCCCGTGCGCGCGGAGGTCCCCGGAACTCCGGCGCGAAGAGGGACCGTCGATGTCGTGAACGCCCGGTTACGTCGTGCGCCGTCGGTGCACCTGGTGCCGCCGAACGGCACGTCCGCGCTGACTTATATAAGTAGAAGCTGGTACGCTGCCCGCCGTGCACGCGTTCGACCACCGCTGAGCGAGATCGACGGGTGGCTGGACCGTTTCGCCGGGTTCGGGAACAACGCCTCGACGCCCGGGGCACCGAGCCGGCCCGGAGCGGGCGGGCACGCCGAACCCCGCCCGGGTTCAGCAACGATCCGGGCACGACCGATTCACCCACCGAGGGGACATGAAGTGAAGGACGTACTGGACGAGCTGGCCGCCGTGCGCCGGGTGATGGGCAAGGGCAGCGTGCCCGCCGGCGAGGCGTACACCGTGGAGCTGCGGCGCCGCTACGACGCGGAGATCGACGACGTCTGGGACGCCATCACCAGCCCCGAGCGGCTGCACCGCTGGTTGAAACCGGTCACCGGGGACCTGCGCCTGGGCGGGACGTACCGGTTCGAGGATGGTGAGCACGGCGAGATCCTGCGCTGCGAGCCACCGCGGCTGCTGAAGGTGTCATGGCTCTACGGCCCGGACGCCGACGCCTGGCCCGGCACGAGCGAGGTCGAGGTGCGGTTGGCCCCGCACCCGACCGGCGACACCGAGTTCGAGCTGATCCACGCTGCTGTCGTCGACCCGCACTACTTCCCGACCTACGGCCCCGGTGCCGGCGGCGTCGGCTGGGACCTGGCTCTGCTCGCCCTGGCCCGGCTCCTGGCCGGTGGCGAGATCGCCGATCACGAGGAGTTCGCGAAGTCGCCCGAGGGGCGCGAGTGCAGTCGGCGCAGCGCTGCGGCCTGGGGCCAGGCTCACCTGGCCGCCGGGGGCGACCCGGAGCACGTTGCGGCCGCAGTCGAGGCCACCGCGAAGTTCTACGCACCCGACCCGACCTGACCTCTTGCTGCGTCCAGTGACTCAACATGGCGCTGGACAACCAGCGGGCCGCGCTCGACCTGCTCAACGCCCGACTCACCGCGTCGTGAGCCCCGTTGCTGTCGAGAACCGCTGTCACCCGGGCGGCATGATCGCCAACACCCAGCGTGACCTGGTCGGGGTGGCGGGATTTGAACCCACGGCCCCTCGCTCCCAAAGCGAGTGCGCTACCAAGCTGCGCCACACCCCGTGACGTGCCCGCAGAGCGTAGCGCGCCCCGCACCGGCGGCACGCCCCGCCGCTCCCGGCCAGGGCGCTGCCGTGGCGGACCGGTCCCCGCCGGCCCGGCTCAGCCGCCGGTCGACGGCGCCGCCGGGGTCGGGGCGCCCGCCACCCCCGGCGCGCTGCGACGACCACCGGGGCTCGGGGTCGTGTCGTCGGGAGGCGTCGGGAACGACTGCCGGTCGGTGTCCAGGCAGGCCTGCATCCGGGCGACCTGGCCCGTGGTGAACAGGAACATGGCGACGTCGTCGGTGTAGTCCATGTAGTTCATGAACAGGTCGCCGTTCGGGCCGTTGTCGCAGCTGATCCGGGGGAACGTCGGGCGGCCGGTGTTCTCGCTGCCCTGGTTCGGGGTGTCGGCGACGAAGTCCGACCCGCTGCACCCGTCGCCGTCGTCGCCCCAGATGTGGCGCAGGTTGAGCCAGTGGCCGACCTCGTGGGTGGCGGTGCGGCCCAGGTCGAACGGCTCCGCCGCGGTCCCGAGCGTGCCGAAGGCGGTGTGGGTGATCACCACGCCGTCGGTCTCCGGCGGTCCGCCCGGGAACTGCGCGTACCCCAGCAGGCCGCCGTCGAGCGGGCAGACCCACAGGTTGAGGTAGCGGTCGCTCGGCCAGGCGTCGACGCCGCCGGTGCGCGCGGACTTGACCCGGTCGTCGTCGACGAAGGACCTCGCCGTCGTGCGGGTGCGGGTGATGCCGCCGGTCTCCCCGCCGTCGGGGTCGACGGTGGCCAGCTCGAACTCGACGCGGGCGTCGGCGACCAGGTCGGCGAACACGGCGGGGACCTGCTCGGCGTCCGGGTTGAGCCGGCGGAAGTCGCGGGTGAGCACGTCGATCTGCGACCGGACCTGCTCGTCGGAGACGTTCTGCTCGTCGGTGGCGTGCACGACGTGCACGACCACCGGGATCCGGGTGATCCCGACCCGCCGGGCGGTGATCCCCCGGCGCGCGACCTCCCACGCGCCGTTCTCGCTGCGGTTGCGGGCGTCGGCGTAGCCGGGCACGGACCGCAGCAGGCGGTCGTGGACCGGGCCGGTCCCGCAGGTGCGCACGGTCGGCAGTCCGGCTCGGGTCATCGGCGGTCCTCCGGATCGGGCCGGTCCCGCCGGGTCAGTTCGAGGCGGTCGGGGGCCAGCTGGACGATGTCGTAGACGTCGTCGTGATCGGGCGCGCCCAGCACGAGGTGCCCGTCGTCGACGCCCCATCGTCCCGATGTCCATTCGCGACGGTCCGCCGGCCCCGGCCGCCCGCGCCGCAGCTCCCCACCCGCCCCGAAGCTCAACGCCTCGCGGGGGCGCCGGGCCGGGGGGAAGGGGTAGTCGTCGCGGCGGAAGACCAGGGTGCGGTCGCCGTCCTCCTCGAAGGAGTGCGCCCACCCGCCCACCAGATCGTCGTCGGTGCTCATCCGGCAGTCCCCTCGTCGACGCCGCGGGCGGTGGTCGGGGTGGGGCGGGAGCCGGGGTAGACTGCACGGGCTCCACTCGGTGGGGCGCCGCGGGCGTAGCTCAATGGTAGAGTCCCAGTCTTCCAAACTGGCTACGCGGGTTCGATTCCCGTCGCCCGCTCCACTTGCTGACCAGCGTCTACGCTGTCCTTCTCCGATATCGACCTCGCTGCCCGACCCCGGACCGCGCTGTCGGCGTGCTGTCGGTCGGTCCGGTCGTCGAGGTCGGGTGGTCGATCAGGCGGGCCGCCCAGCGGCGAACAGGACCTGCGGGCGCAGCGGCGGGGACTCCGGGAGGCGCAGTTCGGCGATCACCTCCAGGCCGGCGTCGGCCAGCAGCGCCGCCAGCTGCTCGGGCTGCCAGAGGTGGGTCGTCCAGGAGACCGGCACGCCGCCGTACGCCTCGGTGCGCAGCACGTCCCCCTCGCCGGCGTGCATCCCGACCAGGGCTTGACCGCCCGGCACGAGCGCTTCGGCGAAGGTGCTCAGCACGCCCGGCAACGTCTCGCGGGGCAGGTTGAACAGCGACCACCAGCCGAGCACGCCGCCCAGCGAGGCCGGTTCGAGGTCCAGCGCGGTCGCCGAGGCGACGGCGAACCGCAGGTCCGGATACCGCCGGCGGGCGTGCTCGACCATCCGTGGCGACAGGTCGACACCGGACACGTCGAGGCCCAGCCCGGCGAGGTGCGCGGTCACCACGCCGGGACCGCAACCGACGTCCAGCACCGGGCCGAGCTCGCGGACCGCCTCCGCGAACGGGGTGAGCGCGGCGCGCAACCACGGTTGCAACCCCAGTTCCGCGATCCCGAGTTCGACGTAGCTGTCGGCGACGCGATCGTAGGAAGCCCGGACCGCGTCGAGGTCGGATGGCTGCTGCACACGCGCACCCTACGAAAGCCGTGCCCGTCGTCCGCTGCACGTCGGTGCCCGCCGCACCGCTGGCCATCGCCGCCGAGGGCAGCCAGGATCGGTCCAGCGCCCCGGCCCCCAGGAGGACCCCATGGACACCCGCGACGTCGCCACCGAGCAGCGCAACAAGGACCGCATCCGAGCCGCGTTCGACGCCTGGGCCGCCGGGACCGGCGGCCCGTTCGGGCTGCTCGCCGACGACGCCACCTGGACGATCACCGGCAACGCCCCGGTCTCGCGCACCTTCGGCAGCCGCCAGGAGTTCATCGACACCGTCATCGACCCGTTCAACGCCCGGATGACCGAGCCGCTGCGCCCGACCGTCCGCGGGCTCTACGCCGACGGCGACTGGGTGATCGTGCTCTTCGACGGCGCGGCCACCGCCCGCGACGGGCAGCCCTACCGCAACACCTACACCTGGTACCTGCGCCTGTCCGGGGACGCGGTGGTCGAGGTGATCGCGTTCTTCGACACCATCGAGTTCACCGACCTGTGGCAGCGGGTGTCGCCCGGTTGATCGTCCCGGTCGGGCGGGGTCGGCCTGCGCCACCCCTCCGGCGGCGGGTTCTCCTCCACCGGGGAGGCGCGGACGTGCCCGGGCGACCCGGCTGCTCGACGACCGCCCGGGCCCCGACCGGCTGCCGGCGGTGCTGGAGGCCCGGCAGGCCTGTCCGCCGGCCGCGATCGAGGTGTTCGATGCCCGGGGCGAGCCGATCGGGTGACCGCAGCTGCCCGGGTCGAGGTGGATCCGGACCGACCGACGAAAGGTGCAGGCCATGCAACCGTCCCCGGACGCCGTCGCGGAACTGATCGAGACGTACGCCGGTCCTGGTGCCGATGCCACCCGGCTGCTCTGCCGGCGGCACCCGCGCGACGCGGTCGCCTTCACGGTGATCGAGTCGGACCTGTCGAGCCGCGATCTCACCTTCGGGGAACTCGACGACGCCGCGGGGCGCCTCGCCGCCGGTCTGACCGAGCTCGGCGTCTCGCCGGGGGACCGGGTCGCGACCCTGATGGGGAAGTCGGCCGAGCTGGTCACCGCGCTGCTGGCGATCTGGCGGATCGGCGCGGTGCACGTCCCGCTGTTCACCGCGTTCGCGCCGCCGGCGATCGCCCTGCGCGTGCAGGGCAGCGGCGCGAAGCTGGTGATCACCGACCCGGACCAGCGCGCGAAGCTGGACGCCGGCGGGCCCGGTGTCGTCGTCAGCACCGGGCGGG
>DASQMQ010000222.1:0-1527 GCA_035645455.1 Pseudonocardia sp. | reverse complement strand
TGGCCAGCGCGACGGCGACGAGCAGCGCGTAACGCGCGACCACCGGCGCCCGGTCGCCCGCTGCGGACATCGCCCCTCCTCCCGCCGCTGGCGCTGATGATGCTCGCCGTGTCCACCCCGTGGCATCACTCGATCGGGGGGTGTCCTGACGACGGGTGCCCGCGCCTGCCCGATCGGGTCGCTCGCCGCGCGGCCGATCGGGTATCGCCGTACGCTTGTTGACAAAGCAACAACTTACCGGGGGCTGCCTCATCGTCCCGCCCGGCTACGCCGACCCGATCCAGTTCGAGGCCGGTAACCCCCTACGGCGCCGGCCACGTGTCGAGCAACGGCACGGTGCCGCCCGGACAGGTCGAGCTGGACGCGGTCGCGTTCCAGGCCCGCCGGGCCGTCGAGATCGGCCGCGCGCTGAAGACCGGCCTGGCTGCCTGATCCGCGGCTACACCGCGGCGATGTCGACGATCCGGACCGTGCCCTCGTTGAGGTTGGTGATGTAGGCGCGGCGACCGTCGGGGGTCACCGTGACGCTGGTCGGCCCGTCGCCGGTCGACAGCGTCGCGGTGACCGTGTTGGTCGCCGTGCTGATCACCGACACGGTGTCGGCCTCGACGTTGGCGGTGTAGAGGAAGCGCCCGTCCGGGGCGTAGGCGATGTCCTGCGGGCTGGCCCCGACCGGGACGGTCGCCACCACCGCGTTGGTCGCGGTGTCGATCACCGAGACCTCGTCGCTGTCGAAGTTGACCACCGCCACCCGGCTGCCGTCCGGCGAGACCGTCGTGCTGTGCGGGCTGACGCCCACCGGGATCTCGGCGACGATGGCGTTCGTCCCGGTCTCCAGGACGGTGACCACGCCGGACTCGTGGTTGGCGGTGTAGAAGAACCGGCCGTCGCGGCCGAAGGCCACCCAGTGCGGGTTGCGCGCGACCGGGACCTCGACCACCAGCCGGCCGGTGGCGGTGTCGATGACGTCGAGCCGGCCGTCGTCGTGGCTGGGCACGTACAGCAGCGCGCCGTCCGGGGTGGTGGCCGAGGCGTAGGGCTTGCGCCCGACCGGCACCTGCGCGGTCACCTCGTTGGTCCCGGTCTCCACCAGCACGACCAGGTTGATGGTCATGTCCTTGTTGAACACGCTCACGTACGCCTGGTCGCCCCGCGGGGAGAACGACACGAACTGCGGCGGGCCCTGCGGGATCGGGATGGTGGCGGTCACCTGGTTGATCGTGGTGTCGAGCACGCTGATGATGCCGGCGTCGCGGTGGCAGATGTAGCCGAACCGCCCGTTGGGCGCCAGGTGCAGGTAGCCGGGTGTGGGGCCGACCGGGATCAGGTCGCCGACGGTGGGTACGGCGATGCTCGCGGCCACCACCGGCGCGGCCGCGGTCGGCACCGGCCCGGGCTCCGGGGCCGGGGCGGGAGCGGTGACCGCGGCCGGCGCGGTGCCGGCCGCCGTGGTGGGCGGGCCGGCCGTGGCCGTCGGGTCGACCTTCAGGAACAGCGCGACACCGAGGCCGGCCACCGCCAGCACGG
>DASQMQ010000221.1:0-4621 GCA_035645455.1 Pseudonocardia sp. | reverse complement strand
GTGGGTCGGGTGGGTCGGGTGGGTCGGGCAGTCAGGCGAGGGCGTCGCCGGCCAGGAACAGCTGGGTGGGTTCGGCCCCGGGGCGCAGCACGACCTCGGTGTCGTCGGCGCCCAGCCACAGCGAGCCGCCGCGCTTGATGTCCAGCTCGCGGCCCGGCACGGCGACGGAGGCGGAGCCGGCGGTGCACAGCAGGATCCGCGGGCCGCCGTCGGGGACGGCGACGGTGCTGCGGTTGTCGTCCGGACCGGCCGAGCCCTCCCAGCGGCGCAGCAGGAACTCCTCGATCGGGGCGTCGTAGCGGACCCAGTCGCCGTCCGGCCGGCCGCGCAGCACCGGCGGCGGGGCCGGGGTGAAGTCGAGCACCCGCAGCAGTTCCGGGACGTCCACGTGCTTGGGGGTGAGCCCGCCGCGCAGGACGTTGTCGGAGTTCGCCATCAGCTCGATGCCGGCCCCGGTGAGGTAGGCGTGCAGGTTGCCGGCGGGCAGGAACAGGGCCTCACCGGGGGCCAGGGTGACCCGGTTGAGCAGCAGCGAGGCCAGCACGCCGGCGTCGCCGGGGTAGCGCTCGGACAGGTCCAGCGCGGTGCGGGCCTCGGTCCGGAAGTCCCCGGTACCCCCGCCGTCGCCGCGGCCCAGCAGCCGCACGCAGCCGTCCTGCAGGGCCGGGACGAGCTGGTCGAGCGCCGACTGGGGCAACGTGATCCAGGTGGTGAACAGCGCGCGCAGGCCGTCCGCGTCGGGCTGGGCGGCGAGCAGCCCGGCGTGCCCGTTGAGCTCCGGGACGTCCAGCGCGCGCAGCAGCGGCACCGTGGCGGCCGGGTCCCGGAAGCCGACCAGGGCGTGGAACTCGGTGAGCGCGCAGATCAGCTCGGGCTTGTGGTTGGCGTCGCGGTAGTTGCGCTCGGCCGCCGAGCGGTCCAGCCCGACCGCGTTCTCCCGGGTGAACCCGGCCCGGGCCTGCGCCAGGCTCGGGTGGGCCTGCAGCGACAGCGGCTCGTCGGCGGCGAGCACCTTGAGCAGGAACGGCAGCGTGCCCGCCCAGCGGTCGGCCCGCTCCGGGCCGAGCAGCCGCTGCGGCTCGGCGCGCAGCGCGTCGTCCAGCGGGACCCGCCGGCCGTCGGCGTGCACCAGCCGGGACGGGTCGTCCGGGTGGGCGCCGAGCCACAGCTCGGCCTGCGGGTGCGCCGATGGAACCTCCTCGCCCAGCAGCTCGGCGATCACCGTGCGCGACCCCCACGCGTAGGGACGCACCGCGTTCTCCAGCAGCTCCACGACGGCTCGGACTCCTCTCCCGGTCCGGTCAGGCCGGTTCGATGGTGCGGGTGGCCAGTCCCAGGTAGACCGCGGCCACGACGAAGCGGGAAGCGAGCACGGCCGCGCGGACCAGCGGCGCGTGCCGCGCGTCCCGCGGCACCTCCTCCACCGGGTGCACCAGGTCGGCCGACGGCCAGACGCGCCCGGCCAGGCGCAGCGAGACCTGGCCCGGGTCCTCGTCGCCGGTGGCCAGCAGGACCAGCCGCACCGGTGGTGCGTCGACCCCGTCGGCCGGGTCGTCGAACGGGTCGCGGAACACGTCGCCCCCCGACGCGCCCCGGTCGATCGCCCGGACCAGCCCGGTCGCGTACATCGCGGAGGACAGGTCGGCGGCGTGCCCGACCACCCCGGCGTGGGTGGCGAGCGCGTCGGTCGCGTGCCCGGCGACGACCGCGGCCAGCCGGTCGGTGCCCCACAGCAGCGGGACGTGCTCGGCCAGCCGCAGGGCCAACGACTTGGCCGGGTTCAGGAACGGCTCGTGGCCGGGCTGGTTGCGCTCGGCCTCGGCGTCGAGCTGGTCGGCCAGCGGTTCCAGTCCGCCGCGCCGGGGCAGGTCCAGCAGGTCCAGCGCGCCCGCGGTGACCAGCCCGACGGTCAGCGCCCGCGGCAGGTCCAGCCCCGGCGGCACCGGGATGCGCGGCTCCACGAGCCGGACGCGACCGGCCCCGGCCGAGACCACCGGACCCCCGGCGGGCGCGGACAGCAGCACCTCGGCGCCCCGCCCGACGGCCAGCGCCACCCCCTCGGCCAGCCCGGCGTCGGTCGGGTCGGCGGTGTGCGCGACCACCACGTCCAGCGGGCCGATCCACGGCGGCACGGTGTCGGCCAGCACCACCGGGACCGGCGAGGTCGGTCCGAGCAGGGCGGCGAGCAGGTCGGCGGCCACCCGGGACGCGCCCGGCCTGCGCAGCAGGACCAGCGCCCGCGGGCGGGTGCCCACGAGGTCGCCGATGCCGGCGTCGAAGGCTCCTTCGGCCGCCGACCGGACCTGCGCGCCGGCCGTCGCGGCCGAGCGCAGGACCCCGCCCGTGTCGACGGCGGCCAGCGCCCTCGGGTCGGTCAGCAGCGTGTCGTCGAGCACCGTCAAGCGCCGGCCGCGGCGTCGGGCGGACCGCCGGGCGCACCCGGCGGCAGCCCCTCGTCCAGCAGCGCCTCGTCCAGCAGCAGCACCGGGATGCCGTCGGTGACCGGGTACATCCGGCCGCAGGCGGTGCAGGTGAGCACGTCGGCGTCCGGGTCGTCCGGGGTGCCGGCGCGCAGCGGGGCGTGGTCGTCCGACGGGCAGGCCAGGATGTCCATCAGCTGGGGGTCGAGCTGTACGGCCACTTTCTCCTCCTCCGTGCGGGGATGTCCGCGATGCTGCCAGGGTGGAGCGCCGCGCGCCGCCGATTCGGCAGCCCGGTTCCCTACCCGCGGACGATCGCCAGCACCTCGTCGCGCAGAGCGGCCACCGCGTCGGCGTCGGCCGCCTCCACGTTGAGCCGCAGCAGCGGCTCGGTGTTGGAGGCGCGCAGGTTGAACCAGGAGCCGTCGGGCAGGAACACGGTCAGCCCGTCCAGCTCGTCGAGCTCGACGCCGTCCCGGCCGCCGTAGGTCTGCTTGATGGCCGCGACCCGCCCGGCCTGGTCGTGCACCGTGGAGTTGACCTCGCCGGAGGCGGCGTAGCGGCTGTAGTCGGTCATCAGCGCCGACAGCGTCCCGTCCTGCTCGCCGAGCGCGGCCAGCACGTGCAGCGCGGCCAGCATGCCGGAGTCGGCGCGCCAGAAGTCCCGGAAGTAGTAGTGCGCGGAGTGCTCGCCGCCGAACACCGCGTCGGTCTCGGCCATCGTCTCCTTGATGAACGAGTGGCCGACCCGGGTGCGGACCGGGGTGCCGCCGTGCTCGCGGACGATCTCCGGGACGGCCCGCGAGGTGATCAGGTTGTGGATCACCGCGGAGCCCGGGGCCTTGGCCAGCTCGCGCACCGCGACCAGGGCGGTGATCGCGCTCGGGCTGACCGGCTCGCCGCGCTCGTCGACGACGAAGCAGCGGTCGGCGTCGCCGTCGAAGGCCAGGCCGATGTCGGCGCCCTCCTCGACCACCCGCTTCTGCAGGTCGACCAGGTTGGCCGGGTCGAGCGGGTTGGCCTCGTGGTTGGGGAAGCTGCCGTCGAGCTCGAAGTACATCGGCACCACGTCGAGCGGCAGGTCGGCGCCGAGCACCGCGGGCACCGTGTGCCCACCCATCCCGTTGCCGGCGTCGACCACCACCTTCAGCGGCCGCGACCCGGTCAGGTCGACCAGCTCGCGCAGGTACTGCGCGTAGCCGCGGAGCTGGTCGGACTCGGTCACCGCGCCGCCGCCGGGGCCGGCCGGCACGCCCTGCTCCACCGCGGCGCGCACCGTCGCCAGCCCGGTGTCCTGGCCGATCGGCCGGGCGCCCGCCCGGCAGAGCTTGATCCCGTTGTACTTGGCCGGGTTGTGGCTGGCGGTGAACATCGCGCCCGGGGCGTTGCGCAGGCCGGAGGCGAAGTAGAGCATGTCCGTGCTGGCCAGGCCGATGTTCTCGACGTCGAGGCCCTGCCCGGTGACGCCCTCGGCGAACGCCGCGGCCAGCTCGGGCGAACTCTCCCGCATGTCGTAGCCGATCACCAGCCGGTCGGCCGGGCCGTCCTCGGCGAGCAGCAGGCGGGCCGTCGCGGCCCCGATGTCGCGCACGGTCGGCGCGTCCAGCTGCTCGCCGACGACGCCGCGGATGTCATAGGCCTTCACGATCGCCGACAGGTCTGCCACGAACCGGAACCCTATCGGTGCCCCCGGACACCGGGCGCACCCCCGCCCGGCGCGGCGCGGCGCGGGTCAGTCGTCGGCGGGCCCGGGCAGCACCCGCAGGTGGCCGCGGCGCCCGGTGCCGGTGGTCGGCACCGGGGCCGGTGGGCGGTCCGCCCGGCCGGCCTCGCGGACGGCCTCGGCCAGCGCGGTGAGGTCGTCGCTGGAGGTGTGCGGCGGCGGGGCGAACTCGCCCTCGAAGCGCACCACCTCCCAACCGCGCGGCGCGGTGAGCCGGTGGGCGTGCCGGTCGCAGAGGTCGTAGGAGTGCGGTTCGGCCTGGGTGGCCAGCGGACCCACCACGGCCGTGGAATCGGCGTAGACGTAGGTGAGCGTGGCCACCGCGAGTTCGGTGCACCCCGACCGCGAACAGCGCCGCACACTCAACACGCCGCCGACCATAGCGCCTGCACCCGACAAGGTTCAGCGCGACGCGCGGGTCCGCCTGCGCGGCCCGGCGGGGTCGTAGGATCGGCGGGTGACGACCGCCCGACGCAGC
>DASQMQ010000220.1:0-11666 GCA_035645455.1 Pseudonocardia sp. | reverse complement strand
GAGCGCCGCGACCCGCCGGTCGGTGCCCGGCGGCACCGCGTCGAACACCAGGACCTCGCCGGCGAAGCAGGGCAGGTCGACCGGGCTCCACCCGGTGGCGGCCGCCGCGGCGCGCAGCGCGTCGTCGCCGAGTTCGGCGCGCAGGAGGTCGGCCGCGGCGTTGTCGCTCAGGTCGATCATCACCGCGGCGATGCCGTCCCAGGTGACGGTGCCCCCGGGGGCGGCACCGAGCGCCTGCTGGGCGGTGGGGTGGGTGTCGGGCACCGACCCCGGCACGTGCCAGGCATCCCAGTCGGCGACCGGCACCGGCCCGTCCGGGTCCAGCCGGCCGGCCGCGACGGCCTGCGCGTAGGCGACCAGGTGCACGACCTTGAGCGCGGAGGCCACCGGTCGTGGCTGGTCGGTGAGGTGCTCGACCACCGTGCCGCGGCCGTCGTCCACCAGGAGGGAGGCGCGATCGGGCTGCGCCGCGATCCAGTCGACCAGCGCGTCCGGCCCGTCCAGCGGGCGCGGCGGGGGAGCGGCCGCGAGGGTCGCGGCCGGGGCCTGCGGCGCGCAGGCGGCGGTGACGCCCAGCGCTGCGGTCAGGCCGAGCAGCCGTCGACGGCTGAGGAACATCGGTACCTCCGTAATATCGGAATGACGGAGAACTGTAGCGGTCGGCGGTCCGTGGTGCGAGGCGTAGCGTGAGCGCCATGAGCACGGGCGAGTACCGGTCCTGCCGCCGCGGTCCCGACCCCCTGCGGGTCGACCGGCTGGGCACCGTCGACTACCTCACCGCATGGGACCTCCAGCGCGCCCACGCCGCCGCCCGCCGCGACGGCGCCGGCCCGGACGTGCTGATGCTGCTGGAGCACCCGTCGGTGTACACCGCGGGCAAGCGCACCCAGCCGGCCGACCGCCCCACCGACGGGACCCCGGTGGTCGACGTCGACCGCGGTGGGCGGATCACCTGGCACGGGCCCGGCCAGCTGGTCGGCTACCCGATCGTCGCCCTGGCCGCGCCGCTGGACGTGGTGGACTACGTCCGGCGCCTGGAGGAGGCGCTGATCGCGGTGGTCGCCGGGCTGGGGCTCACCGCGGCCGGGCGCATCGACGGCCGCAGCGGCGTCTGGCTGCCCGCCGACGACCGGCGCCCGGAGCGCAAGATCGCCGCCATCGGCGTGCGCGTGCAGGGCGGGGTCGCCCTGCACGGCTTCGCCCTGAACTGCGACCCGGACCTGGCCGCGTTCGACCGGATCGTGCCGTGCGGGATCACCGACGCCGGGGTCACCTCGCTGACCGCGGAGCTGGGCCGTCCGGTCCCGGTCGCCGAGGCGCTCGACGACACCGAGGCCGCGGTCCGCGCGGCCCTCGACGGGTCCCTGCCGGTCGCCGCGCACCCGGTCGCCCAGCCCGCCGCCCCGGCCGGCCTCGACCTGCGCCTGCACCCCGCCCTGCACTGACCGTCGAGAACGGAGCTGTCGTGATCAACAGGCCGTTCCGATCACCACGACTTCGTTCTCGACGGGAGGTCGAGGGCGGTCCGGACGGCTTGGGCGGCCCGGCGGCCGCTGACCAGCGCGCCCTGGGTGGACGGCGTGTCGCGGTGGTCGCCGGCCAGGAACAGGCCCTCGCCCATGGCGACCGCGCTGCGCACCGGACGCCCGGGCGGGAACGTCGGCAGCGCCCGCGGGATGTGGGCGGTGTGCAGGTGCTGCCAGTCCGCGGTGGGCACGCCGTAGAGCCGGGCCAGCTCGGCCCGGACCACCGGCTCGGGCGCGGGGTCGGCGCCGAGCACGGTGGAGGACACCAGGGCCCGGCCGTCGGGGGAGTAGCCGGGGGCCGCGGCGGTGATCACCACGGTGTTGGCCACCGGCCCACCGGTGGCGTCCAGGTGCAGCAGTGGCGCGTCCGCCGGCGGGGTAGGTGGCACGTGGTAATACGTGGTCAGCGCCCGCATGGGCGGCGTGCGCAGCCCGGGCAGCAGGTCGCCCGCGGACACCGCGTCGGTCGCGACGACGACCGCCCGTGCGGTCAGTTCGCCCTGCTCGGTGTGCACGGTCCGCCCGCGCACCGCCGACGCCGGGCAGTTCAGCCGCAGCACTCCGGCCGGTAGGGCGGCAGCCATCTGCTCGGGCAGCGCGCCGATCCCGGCGGCCGGCACGGCGATCGTGCCGAGCGCGAAGCTCCGCCACACCAGCCGCACGAACGCCGCCGACGTGGTCAGCTCGGCCTCGCCGAGCACCCCGGACAGGAACGGTCGCAGGAACCGCTGGGCCACTGCGCCGTCCAGCCCGGCCGCGGCCAGTTCCCGGGCCCCGGAGCGGTCGGTGCGGGCCGCGCTGCGCTGCGGCGCCGCCGCCAGCACCCGGGCCGTCCAGGCCACCAGCTTCGCCCGGTCCGCCACGGACAGCAGGTCGTCGGTGGCCGACGTCCAGGCCACCCGGGGCCGGCGGAAGCCGGGGTGCAGCGGGCTGACCAGGGTGTGCAGCCGGCCGTCGGCACCGCGCACCGCGGCTCCCGGCACGAACGGCCGCAGGTCCAGCCGGTCCAGCTCGACCGCGGCCCGCAGCGCCGGGTAGGAGGTGTTGAGCACCTGGAAGCCCCGGTCGCAGCGGAAGCCGTCGACCAGGTCGGTGACCACCCGGCCCCCGGGCCGGTCGGCGGCGTCGAGCAGCACCACGTCCAGCCCGCGCCGGCACAGCAGCTGCGCCGCGCGCAGTCCGGCCAACCCCGCGCCCACCACGACGACGTCGTGGCGGGGACCCCCGACGGTCACGAGCCGACGGCGGCGGACAGCGCCTCGCTGATCCCGTTGTGCCGGAACGGGAAGCCCGCTCGCATCAGCACGCCCGGCCGGGCCCGCGGGCCGGTGAGGATCATCTCCTCGGCCATCTGCCCGAGCACCCCGCGCAGCGCGAACGCCGGCACCACGAACGGCGCCGGACGCCCGACCGCCGCGGCCAGGGCGGTGGTGAACTGCGACATGGTGATCAGCTCCGGGCCGGCCAGGTTGACCGGGCCGGAGTACCGGGCGTTCTCCAGCAGGAACCGGATGGCGCCGATCTCGTCGTCCAGCGAGATCCACGGGAAGTACTGCTCGCCGGTCCCGATCCGACCGCCGAGCATCAGCTTGAACAGCGGACGCAGCCGGCTGAGGATCCCGCCGGCCGGGGACAGCACCGGCGCGCTGCGCAGCAGCACCACCCGGGCGCCGGCTGCGGCGGCGGGCTTGGTCGCGGCCTCCCAGTCGGCGCAGACCTCGGCCAGGAACCCGGCCCCGACCGGGGCGGTCTCGTCGACCTCGCGGCTCCCGGTGTCCCCGTAGTAGTTGATCCCCGACGCGGACAGCAGCGCCGGCACCCCGTGCTCGGCCACCGCGGTGGCCAGCACCTCGGTGGGCACGTTGCGGCTGTCCCGGATCTGCTGCTTGCGCGCCCCGCTCCACGGGCGGTCGCCGATCCCCACCCCGTTGAGGTTGACGACCGCGTCGACCGCGTCGAAGGTGCCGTCGTCGACCCGCCCGGCCGGCGGGTCCCAGCCCCGCTCGTCCGGCGCCGCCGGGGTCCGGCGGACCAGCCGCAGCACCTCGTGCTCGGCCTCCCGCAGGTGGGCGACGAGGGCGGTTCCGATCAGACCGGACGAGCCGGCCACGACTACGCGCACGGCGTGATCCTCTCGGACCGCGCTGCGGACCGCGACCCGGGCCGGTGCGCCGCACACCTGCGCACCGTCCCGGGACCCCCGATCAACCGGTACCGTCCGCCGGTCAGAGCCCGAGCTCGCCCTCGAACGCGCCTTCCTCCAGCCGTGCCTTGATCGCCGAGACGAACCGCCCGGCGTCGGCGCCGTCCACCAGCCGGTGGTCGTAGGTCAGCGGGAGGAAGCACATCGACCGCACCGCGATGACGTCGTCGCCGTCCGGACCGGTGATCACCGCGGGCTGCTTGGTGATCGCCCCGGTGCCCAGGATCGCCACCTGCGGCTGGTTGATGATCGGGGTGTCGAACAGGGCCCCGGCGCTGCCGATGTTGGTGATGGTGAAGGTGCCGCCGGACAGCTCGTCCGGGCCGATCTTGTTGGCCCGGGTGCGGGCCGCGACGTCGGCGATCCGCTTGGCCAGCCCGACGATGCTCAGGTCCTCGGCGTTCTTGATGACCGGGACGAGCAGCCCCCGGGGGGTGTCCACGGCGATCGCCAGGTGCACGTTGCCGTGGTAGACGACCTGCTTGCCGTCCTCGTCGATCGACGCGTTGACCTGCGGGTACGCCTTCAGGGCCTCGACGGTCGCCTTGGCGAAGAAGGGCAGGTAGGTCAGCTTGACGCCCTCGCGGCGCTCGAACTCGGCCTTCGCCCGCGCGCGCAGCTTGGCCACCCGGGTGATGTCGACCTCCTGCACCGTGGTCAGCTGCGCGGAGACCCGCAGCGACTCGCTCATCCGCTGGGCGATGAGCTGCCGCAGCCGCGGCATCTTCACCGTGGTGCCCGGCTGCGGGTCGCCGCCGCGGGGCTTGGCCACCGCGGCCGGGGCCTTCGGTGCGGACGGTTCCGACGCGGCCGGGGCGGCGGGCTCGGGCTCCGGCTCCGGGGTGCGCGCGGCCTCGGCCGCGGCCAGCACGTCCTGCTTGCGGATCCGGCCGCCGACCCCGGAACCGGTGATCGTCGACAGGTCGACGCCGTGCTCGGTGGCCAGCTTGCGCACCAGCGGCGTCACGTACGGCGCGCCGCCACCCTGCTCGCCGGACCGCTCCCCACCGGCGGGCTGCTGCGGGCGCTCCTCGGAGTCGCTGACCGCACCCGCGGTCACCTCGTCGACCTGCCCGTTGCCGCTCTGCGCCTTCGCCTGCGGGGCGGGCTCCGCGGACGGGGCCTCCTGCTCGGCCTTCTGCTTCGTCTTCTGCTCGGCCTTCTGCTCGGCCTTCGGCTCCGGCTCCGGCTCGGTCTCCTGCGGGGCCGGCTCGGGCTCCGGCTGGGACTCGGCCTCGGCGTCGGCATCGCCGATGACGGCCAGCCGGCCGCCCACGTCGACGGTGTCGTCCTCGTCCGCGACGATCTCCAGCAGGGTGCCGGCCACCGGCGAGGGGATCTCGGTGTCGACCTTGTCGGTCGACACCTCCAGCAGCGGCTCGTCCACCTCGACCTGGTCGCCGACCTGCTTGAGCCAGCGGGTCACGGTGCCCTCGGTGACGCTCTCACCGAGCTCGGGCATGGTCACCTCGGTGCCCGAACCGGTCGACTTCGCCTTCGCACGCGGCGCCTCAGCCGGCTCGTCGGAGTCGGTGTCAGCGGTGTCCGCGGTGTCGGCGGTGTCGTCCGCGGCGGGCTCTGCGGCCCGGTTGGGTCGGTCGGCGGCCGGGGCGTCGGCGTCGGCCTCCTCCTCGGCGGGCACCTCGCCCTGGGCGGGCTCGGCCTCGTCGGCACCGTCGTCGGCGCTGTCGGCACCGTCGGATCCGCCGGAGTCGTCGGCGCTGTCGCCGATCACGGCCAGTTCACCGCCGACCTCGACGGTCTCGTCCTCGGCGGCGACGATCCGCTGCAGGACCCCGGCGGCCGGCGACGGGATCTCGGTGTCGACCTTGTCGGTGGACACCTCCAGCAGGGGCTCGTCGACCTCGACCTGGTCGCCCTCCTGCTTGAGCCACCGGGTCACGGTGCCCTCGGTGACGCTCTCACCGAGGGCGGGCATCTGGACGGAGAAGGCCATGGCGGGTCGAGCTCCTCTGTGGTCTGGCGGTCGCGGTGTCGGGCCGGCGAACCGGTCAGCTGTGGCTGTGCAACGGCTTGCCGGCCAGGGCCAGGTGGGCCTCGCCGAACGCCTCGTTCTGGGTGGGGTGGGCGTGTACCAGGGCAGCGACGTCCTCGGCCTGGGCGTCCCAGTTGTAGACCAGCTGGGCCTCCCCGATCAGCTCGCCGACGCGGGCGCCGACCATGTGGATGCCGACCACGGGACCCGGGGTGCCCTCGGCCCCGGCCTTGATCAGCTTGATCGCGCCCTGGGTCTGCAGGATCTGGGACTTGCCGTTGCCGGCCAGGTCGTAGACCAGGGTCTGGATCTCGCCGTGGCGCTGCTTGGCCTGGGCCTCGGTCAGGCCGACCGAGGCCACCTCGGGCTCGCAGTAGGTCACCCGGGGGATGCCGGTCTCGTCGATCGCCGGCGGGTTCAGCCCGGCCAGCTCCTCGGCCACGAAGATGCCCTGGGCGAAGCCGCGGTGGGCGAGCTGGAGCCCGGGCACGATGTCCCCGACCGCGTAGACGTCGGGCAGGGTGGTGCGCAGCCGGTCGTCGGTGCGGACGAAGCCGCGCTCCATCTCGACACCGGCCTCCTCGAAACCGGTGCCGGCGGTGTTCGGGCCACGCCCGACGGCAACCAGCAGCAGGTCGGCCTCCAGTTCCTCGCCGGACTCCAGGGACACTGTGACCGCGTCGTCGGTCTGCTTCGCGCCGGTGAACCGGGTCCCGGTCTTGAACGCGATCTTCCGCTTGCGGAAGGCCCGCTCCAGTTGCTTGGAGGCGAACTCGTCCTCGGCGGGGACCAGCCGGGGCAGCGCCTCGACCACGGTGACCGCCGAGCCGAAGCTGGCGAACACGCTGGCGAACTCGACGCCGATGACCCCGCCGCCGAGGATCACGATCCGGTCCGGGACGTGGTCGAGCCGGATCGCCTCGGTGCTGGTGATGATCCGGCCGCCGATGTCGAGACCGGGCAGGGTGCGCGCGTAGCTGCCGGTGGCCAGCACGACCTTGGCGCCGACGTAGCGGTCCTCACCGACCACGACGGCGCGCGGCCCCTCGAACCGTCCGGTGCCCTGCACCAGCTGGATCTTCCGGGACTTCACCAGCCCCTGCAGACCCTTGTAGAGCCGGGAGACCACGCCGTCCTTGTAGGCGTTCACCCCGGCCATGTCGATCCCGGCCAGCGAGCTCTTGACGCCGATCCGGTCGCCCTCGCGGGCGGCGTCGGCGACCTCGGCGGCGTGCAGCATCGCCTTGGTCGGGATGCAGCCCGAGTGCAGGCAGGTGCCGCCGAGTTTGTCGCGCTCCACGAGCACCACCGACATCCCCAGCTCCGCGGCCCGCAGCGCGCAGGCGTAACCGCCCGACCCGCCCCCCAGGATCACCAGGTCCGCGTTGTGCTCGGGCACGTCGTGTACTCCTCACCGGTAGCTGTCCCCTGCGACGCGGTCCTACGGCGTGTTGTACGGCTGCGGAGCAGGTGCGGCAGGTGACGCCGCCTGGTCATCTTGTCATCTAGCGGGCCCGGACGTGGGGCCGGTCCGCCCGGGAGAAAAACGCGTCCGTGACCCGTTGTCCAGTTGGAGGTGCTGGCATGGGCATGCTGGACAGATTGCGCCGGGCGCGGCCGGGGACGTTGCGCACCGCGGGGCGCGACGACGAGGTGCACCTGCGGGAATGGGCGACCGCGCACGAGGGCGTGGAGGCGTTCGTGGAGCCGCGCACCACGGTCACCGACACCACGATGCTGCTGGTCGACAAGGACGGCGCCTGGACCCGGCGGCGGATCGGCGGCCCGGACGACGCCCGCAAGCTGGCCCGCAAGCTGTCGATGCCGGTGTACGACGTGCAGCTGGTCGGCTACCCGAAGCGGATGCGCGACCACGACGCCCGGCAGAAGGTCCTGCGCGACCGCGAACGCCGCCGCGCCCTCGACGATCCCGCCTAATGGGACCTGCCGGGCCGGATAAGGAAGGCTCGGTGCCGGTAGCCACCGGTGGGTGAGCACTCGCGCCGCCTGGACGCGGTACGAGTCCTAGGGTCAGACAGTGCCCCCACCGGTGGTCGGGAGGTCGTGGACCGCTGATGGGGTGAGGTGCCCGCCGAGCGTCATGGCGCGAGCACTGGTCCATTAGGCCGCGGTGATCTCCCGCGTGCTACCGACCCGGGAAGACAGTTCGGGCTGGTAGGAGGCGTAACGGGTGACGGTGTTCGTCGGCGACGACTGGGCGGAAGATCATCACGATGTGGAGGTGCAGGACGACACCGGGCGACGGCTGGGTAAGGCCCAGCTCCCGGAAGGGATCGCCGGGATCGCCCGGTTGCACGAGCTGATCGGCGGGTTCACCGACCCGGACCTGGGCCCGGAGCAGGTGTTGGTGGGCATCGAGACCGACCGCGGCCCCTGGGTCGCCGCACTGGTCGCGGCCGGGTATCGGGTGTTCGCGGTCAACCCGCGCCAGGTCGCCCGCTACCGGGAACGACACAGCACCTCGGGGGCAAAGAGCGACGCCGGGGACGCCCACGCGCTAGCCGACATGGTCCGCACCGATGCCCATCAGTTGCGCCAGGTCGCCGGGGACACCGCCACCGCTGAGGGCATCAAGATGGTCGCGCGGGCGCACCAGACGATGATCTGGGACCGCCAGCGGCACGTACTGCGGCTGCGCTCAGCGTTGCGCGAGTACTTCCCCGCCGCGCTGGACGCCTTCGATGACCTCACCGCCCCCGACGCGCTGGAGCTGCTCGCCGCGGCCCCGGACCCACAGCGGGCGGCCCGGCTGTCCCGGTCGCGGATCGGTGGGGCGCTCAAGCGGGCCCGGCGCCGTGATGTCGAGGCCAGGGCCGAGCGCATCCAGGCCCAGCTGCGCACCGCTCAGCTCGGTCTGCCGGCCGAGCTCGTCGCGGCCTACGCGGCCACCGTGTCCGCGCTGACCGCGGTGATCGCCGCCTTGAACACCCAGATCGCGGCCCTGCAGGGGCAGGTCGAGGCGTGTTTTGGCCGGCACCCGGACGCGGAGATCTACCGGAGCCAACCCGGCCTCGGTGAGATTCTCGGCGCCCGGGTGCTCGGCGAGTTCGGCGACGACCCGCACCGCTACGCCGGGGCGCGCGCCCGGAAGAACTACGCCGGCTCCGCCCCGATCACCCGCGCTTCGGGAAAGAAGACGGTGGTGTTGGCCCGGTTCGTGCGCAACCAGCGCCTCGCTGGCCCGCTGCAGTGGCAGGCGTTCTGCGCGCTACGCGCTTCACCTGGGGCGCGGGCCTACTACGACCAGCTCCGCGCCCGTGGCACCGGGCACCAGGCCGCGCTGCGCCAGCTCAGCAACCGCCTGGTCGGGATCCTGCACGGCTGCCTCAAGACCCGCACCCCCTACGACGAGCACACCGCCTGGGCCCACCACCACTCCCAAGACCAACAAGCCGCCGCTTGACACTCATACGTCATGGGGTGTCTGACCCCACGACGCCGCTGCTACCCGGCCCTCGCGTGCCCCCTGCTGGGCGAGAGGCGCATCGGGCCAGGTTGATGGGGCGAGGGCGCCGTTCGCCCGATCGTCGGGGCGGTCGGGCGAACAGCGCCGCCGGGGTTCGGCGACTCGCGCTGAGCGGGTCCGGGCGTGCCGACCGGCCGGCTCGTCCCTCGGACGTGTCCAGGACGGGGCCGTCCGGGTTAGTGTCCGGCGTGCCCTCTGATCAACGACCGGCCGTGCAGCCGCGCCCCGCCGCCACGGTCGTCCTCGTCCGGGACGCGCCCGAGCCGGAGCCCGGCCGCGGTCCGCTGCAGGTGTTCCTGCAGCGGCGGGTGGCCGGGATGGCGTTCGCCGGGGGCATGACGGTGTTCCCCGGCGGCAGCGTGGACGTCACCGACCTGCCCGACCCGACCGCCTGGACCGGCCCGGACCCGGGCTGGTGGGGCGAGCGGTTCGGGCACGACCCCGAGCTGGCCGGTGCGCTGGTGTGCGCCGCCGTGCGGGAGACCTTCGAGGAGTGCGGGGTGCTGCTGGCCGGCCCCGGTCGCGCCGACCTGACCCTGCTCGTCGACGGCCGGGCCGATCTCGTGGCGCACCGCCGCACGCTCGGCCAGGTGCTCGCCGGGTCCGGGCTGGTGCTGCGCTCGGAGCTGCTCCGCCCGTGGGCCCGCTGGATCACCCCGCCCGGCCCGTCGCGGCGGTACGACACCGCGTTCCTGGTCGCGGTGGTCCCGACCGGTCAGGACGCCGACGCGCACACCACCGAGGCCGTCGAGGCCACCTGGTGGTACCCCGACGATGCGCTGCGGGAGTGGGAGCGGGGCGGGATGGCGCTGATGCCGCCCACCTACCGGACCCTGCTGGAGATCGCCGAGCACCCGGACAGCGCCGCCCTGCTGGCCGCGGCCGAGCACCGGGTGATCTCCCCGATCACGCCCCACATGCACCGGGACGGCGACGACTTCGTGGTCGAGCTGAGCGGCGGCGCGACGTTCCGGATGGCGGCCGCGCGGCTGGCCGTGGGCGGTGGCTCGTGACCCACCCCGCGTACGGCGAGCTGCGGGCGGTCACCCCGCTGGCGTCGGTGCTGCTGGCCGAGAACCCGTCCCCGATGACCCTGGAGGGCACCAACACCTGGGTGCTGCGGGCGCCCGGGGAGGAGTCCTGCCTGGTCGTCGACCCGGGCGAGGAGGACGAGGCGCACCTGCGGCGCGTCGCGGCCCACGGTCCGGTCGCGCTGATCCTGCTCACCCACCGCCACCACGACCACGCCGGCGGTGCGCGCCGCTTCGCCGACCTGACCGGGGCCCCGGTGCGGGCGCTGGACCCGTCGCTGGTGCTGGGCGCGGAGGCCCTCGGCGACGGCGACGTGGTGGCGGCCGCGGGCGTGGAGCTGCGCGTCGTCGGCACCCCCGGGCACACCTCGGACTCGCTGTCGTTCCTGCTCGACGGCCCGGACGCGGAGCCGGCCGTGCTGACCGGGGACACCATCCTCGGCCGGGGCACCACGGTCATCGCCCACCCGGACGGCGCCCTGGGCCCGTACCTGGACTCGCTGCGCCGGCTGAGCACGCTGACGTCCGGCACCACCGTGCTGCCCGGGCACGGCCCGGAACTGGCCGACGCGGTCGTCGTGGCCACGCAGTACCTGGCCCACCGCGAGCAGCGGCTCGCCCAGGTCCGCGAGGCACTCACCCGCCTCGGCCCGGACGCCACACCGCGCCAGGTCGTCGAGCTGGTCTACGCCGACGTCGACCAGGTCCTGTGGCCGGCCGCCGAACTGTCCGTCCGCGCCCAACTCGACCACCTGCGCTCCTGACACCCCAGCGATCGGCGCGTTCGCTCCACGAGCCCGTCCGAACGGCCCGTTCGCTCCCGCCGTACGGCACCTGAGCGAACGTGACGCTGCGGGCGGAGCGGTCAGCCGGCCATGTCCGGCGGTCCGCCGTCCGGTCCGCCGCCGTTGCGACCTCGGCGCCGCCCGCCGAACGCTCGGAACGAGCCGGTGCCGTGCCGCGCGGAACCGTTGCGCCCGCGCTTGTCCCGCTCGCCGTTGCGGGCGGACTCCTCGGCCGGGGCGGGTGCGGGGTTCGGCGGCTCGGGCGCGCGCCGGTCCGGGTTGTCCTCCTGGTAGGAAGCCTGGTGGTAGCCGGGGCTGTTGCTCGGGGAGTCGTACCCGTTGCCGGGGAAAGGTGTGCCCGGACCCCCGGGCGGCCAGCTGCCGGGAGGTCCACCGGGTCCGGGGCCGAAGGGCACCGCGGGGTGCGCGGCGGTGCCGTTCGGGGGTGCGGGTGGCCGCGCCGGGTTGCGCCCGGTCGACTCGGCCCCGCCGCCGTTCTGCCCGAAGATCGGGGCCGGGTACGCACCGGCGCCGTGCGGGCCCCCGTTCGGCCCGCGTGGCCCGGCGGCCGGGTAGGCGCCGGTGCCGTTCGGCCCGGCTTCGTGGGCCCCGGACCCGTTGTGCCGCGACCCGTTGTA
>DASQMQ010000219.1:0-3100 GCA_035645455.1 Pseudonocardia sp. | reverse complement strand
CAGCAGCCGCCGCGCGGTCTTGACCACCACGTTGTCCTCGACGTCGGGGTCCTCGTCGCGGTGCCGGAACAGCTGGATCGCGGTGTAGATGAGCAGCAGCCCGAACAGCAGGAACATGAACGAGAACAGCGAGATCAGCGTCGCCCCTACGGCGATGAAGATCGCCCGCATGATCAGTGCCAGCACGATGCCGAAGGTCAGCACCTTGTGCTGGTGCTCCTCGGGCACCGCGAACGTGGTCATGATGATCACGAACACGAACAGGTTGTCGACCGAGAGGCTCTTCTCCACGATGTAGCCGGCGAAGTACTCGGTGCCGGCGGTGCCGCCGTAGGCCCAGGCGAACCAGGCGCCGAAGGCCACGGCCACCAGGATGTAGAACACCGACCAGGCGGTGGCCTCCTTGAACCCGATCCGGTGCGGCTTCCACGCGGCCAGCACGAGGTCCAACGCCAGCAGACCCACGATGAGCGCCAGAGTCACCCCCCAGGTGAGCCCACTGATCTCCAGCACTGCACGCCTCCACTTTTCTGGCCGATTACCCGGGCTTTACCCAACGCCCGAGACTGCCACACCGGTTCCGGCGGGCGTCACCGCGTGGCGGCGAACACCCCGGCCGGGAAGCAGCCGGCCGCCAGCAGCGCCCGGACCAGCCGTCCGCCCAGCTCGCCCAGCCGGGCGGCGCCGTCGGCGCCCAGCGCGGCCCACGGCCCGACGCCCAGGCGATCGGTGTCGTGCTCGATCCCCCGGCGCAGCGCGGTGCCCTCCTCGGTGAGCGCGCCCTCGGCGTCCAGCACGCCGCGCCCGGCCAGCGCCGCCGCCGCGGCGTCCCACTCCTGGTCCGACCAGCCCCGGCTGGCCCGGGCGAACGGCGCGACGAACCCGCGGCCGGTCGCGGTGTAGCTGACCAGCGCCTCCAGCCCGGACAGCCCGGCGTCCAGCAGCAGGGCGACGTGCCCGTCGCCGCGGTGCTCGCGCAGGATCGACACCGCGTGCCAGAGCACCAGGTGGGGCTCGGTCGGCCAGGCGACCTCGCGGTGCGCCGCGGCCAGCGGCCGCCCGTCGGTCCGGCAGGCCTCCGCGGCGCGGCGGGCCAGCGCCGCCGCCTCGGCCACCTCGGTCGAGGCCACCACCTCGTCACCGAGCATCCGGCGCAGCGCCGCGTCCACCGCGGCGAAGCGGGCGGACAGCACGGCCGGTGGGTCGGCCAGGGCCCAGGCGGCCGGGATGTTCCGGGCGACCAGGCTCGGGTTGAAGTTGTAGAACGTCGCCGCGACGACGCCGGCGCCGACCGCGCCCATGGGCGCCGAGCGTCCCGCGAAGTAGGGCATCCGCCCCGGCTTCAGGCCGGTCGCCGTCAGCTCCCGCTCCGTCTCGGGCGCGAAGTACGCCATGGCGTGCAAGGGTTCCAGTGCCCGCGCGAGTCGGCCGGCGTCTCGGGGTTCCATCGGACCACCCTAGGCGCCGCACCGGCGCTCGACAGGGGTCTAGACGGGCCGGTCCGCGGGTAGTAGGTGATCGGCACCGAGCCGGTGACGACGAGGTACGAGGAGGTTCCTGGTGGCACTCGACGACGACGACATGACGACGACCGCCGGTGGCGGCAACGAGGGCCCGGCGGACTCCGGTGCCGGCGGTGGCACCCCCGGTGTCCACGACGGCGGGGCCGACGGCGGGGCCGACTCCGGTGCCGACAGCGGTGCCGAGGGCCCGGCCGACAGCGGGGCCGGCGGTGGCACCCCCGGCGTGAGCGACGGCGGCGCCGACGGGGGCGCGGACAGCGGTGCCCACTGAGCTGACCCGGCCGGTCAGCGATGCCGGGCGGTCCACCACGGACCGCCCGGCATCCGCCGCGAGCGCCCCGGTAGCCGCACTGACCCGGGCGACCGGCCTGGACGCCGGCACCTTCGCCGAGCGGCACTGGGGTCACCGGCCCCTGCTGGCCAGGGCCGTCGACGCGGAGGGCTTCCGCGACCTGCTCGATCTGGACGGCGTGGACGAACTGCTGTCCCGGCGCGGGTTGCGCACCCCGTTCATCCGGCTGGCCCGCAACGGCGCGGTGGTCGACTCCCGCAGCTTCACCGGGCCGGGCGGGGTCGGCGCCGAGATCGGCGACCAGGTCCGCGACGACCGGGTGGCGGCGCTGTTCGGCGAGGGCACCACCGTGGTCCTGCAGGCGCTGCACCGCACCTGGCCGGCGGTCGCCGACTTCGCGACCGCGCTGTCCACCGAGCTCGGCCACCCGGTGCAGGCCAACGCGTACGTCACCCCGCCGTCCTCGCGCGGGTTCTCCGCGCACTACGACGTGCACGACGTGTTCGTGCTCCAGCTCACCGGGCGAAAGCACTGGACCATCCACTCCCCGGTGCACGCCGACCCGCTGCGCTCCCAGCCCTGGAACGACCACGCCGGCGCGGTCGCCGCGCGGGCCCGGGACGACGCCCCGGCCATCGACACCGTCCTCGAACCGGGCGACGCGCTCTACCTGCCCCGCGGCTGGCTGCACGCGGCCACCGCGCTCGGCGAGGTGTCGGCCCACCTGACCGTCGGCGTGCACGTCGTCACCCGGTACGCACTGGTGGAGGCGCTGACGGCGCTGGTCGCCGACGACCCGCGGCTGCGCGCGTCGCTGCCGCTGGGCATCGACGTGGCCGACCCCGCGCAACTCGCCCCGCACCTGGAGGCGGTGCGCGAGGCCCTGGTCGACGCGCTCACGGCGGTGTCCCCCGACGCGGTGGCCCGCCGGGTCCGCGGGCGGGTCTGGACCGGTGGCCGACCCGAGCCGGTCGGCCCGCTGGCCGCCGCCGCGTTCGCAGACGGCCTGTCGCCCGGCGACGCCGTCCGGCGCCGGCACGGGCTGCCGCTGCGGGTGGTCGAGCGCGGCGGTTCGGCGGTGCTGGAGCTGCCCGATCGCACGGTCGCACTGCCCGTCGCGACGGCTGCGGCGCTGCGCGCCGTCGTCGAGCCGGGGGCGCACGCCGTGGGTAGCCTCCCGGGCATGGACGAGGCCGATCAGCTCGTGATGGTGCGCCGGCTGCTGCGGGAGGGTGTGCTGGTCCCGGCCGCGCGGCCGTGACCGGAGAGGGCAACGGCTCCTGGC
>DASQMQ010000218.1:0-6504 GCA_035645455.1 Pseudonocardia sp. | reverse complement strand
GTCGCCGTCGCGGACGTCCACCCGGGGTGCCGGGTGGGGCTGCCGGCAGCTGGGGGTGGGGGCGGCGCTGGCCCCGGGCAGGCGACGGTTCTCCTGGCTGCGCCCCGGCCCGCTGATCGCCTCCCGCAACGACTGGCTGGTCCGGGTGATCGGCGACCCGACCGACGCCCAGCGCGCCGAGTGGCTGCGCCGGCTGGACCGCTGGGCCGCCGAGGCCGGGGTGGCGCCGCCACCGCGCGACCGGCTGGTCACCCGGTTCGCCGACCGCGACCGGATCTCGGTGGCGCTGCTCGGCGACCCCGGCGAGGGCGACGCCTCGCAGTACGTGGTGGTGCCGGTGCTGGAGCGGGTGGCCGGGGACACCGACCTGGCCGTGCTGTGCAGCGACGTGATCTACCCGGCCGGCGGCATCACCGAGTACGCCGACCGCTTCTACCGCGCCTACGCCGACTACCCCGGCCCGATCTACGCCCTGCCCGGCAACCACGACTGGTACGACGGGCTGACCGGGTTCATGACCACCTTCTGCGACGCTCCCCCGGACGCCGGGGCGCCGTCGTTCACGGTGTCCGGGCCGTGGTGGAAGCGGCTGCTGCGGGCGGTGCTGTGGCGCCGGGCACCGCTGGGCACCGCCGAGGACCTGGCCGACATGCGCTGGTACCGGGACGCGGAGCCCCAGCAGGCCGGCCAGCCCGGGCCGTACTGCGCGATCGACGCCGGCCCGGTCCGGCTGGTCCTGATCGACACCGGCATCGACGGCCACATCGACGTCGAGCAGGCCGACTGGCTGCGCCGGGTCTCCGCGGGCGACCGGCCCAAGATCCTGTTCACCGGTCGGCCCCTCTACACCTACGCCGAGCTGCAGCGCAGCCCGATCCGGGCGGCCGACGGCACCGAGCTCGGCGACGTCAACGAGATCGTCACCGACCCCGCCCACCACTACATCGCCGCGATCGGCGGCGACGACCACAACTACCAGCGCTACCCGGTGCGGCTGCGCGACGGGCGCACCGTGCAGTACGTGGTGGCCGGCGGGTCCGGGGCCTACCTCTCGGCCACCCACCAGATCCCCAACGTCGACCGGTTGCAGCCGGCCGTGCACGAGGAGAACTTCCGCTGCTACCCGCTGCGCGGCGACTCGCTCGCGCACTTCAGCCGCCGCTACGACAAGGTCCTGCGGTTCGGCACCGGCGGCCTGGTGATCTCCCCGGAGGACGCCACCGCGATCATGGCCGAGCGGATCGGGATCACCCGGCCGCGGTCCGGCCCGGCCGCCGTGGACGAGCGGGCCCGCCGGGCCGCGGACCGGGTCTTCCCGCTGCCCGCCCGCGGTTCGGCGCCGGCGCACAACTGGATGTCGCTGCTGTTCGACTCCGACTCCCCACCGCTGTTCAAGAGCTTCCTGCGGCTGGACGCCACCGCCGGGGAGGTCGTGCTCTCCTGCTGGGCGGCCACCGGGTGCGCCGAGCACGAGCGGCACCCGGTGCTGGAGGACCGCGCCCGGGCCACCCTGGACGACGGCCGGTGGGTCTGGACCAGCGAGACCCCCGGCCGGCAGGTGCCCTGACCGGCCACCCGGACCGGCCACCCGGACCGGCCACACCGACCGGCCACCCGGACCGGCCACCCCGACCGCGCGCCGGGTCGCCGCGCCCGGGCACGCCGGCCCCTGCCGCACTAGCCTCTGCTGCATGGACGTCCAGGTCGTCGACCACCCCCTGGCCAAGGCCCGCCTGTCGACGATGCGCGACGCCCGGACCGACAACGCGACCTTCCGGGCCGCGCTGGACGACCTCACCCTGATGCTGATCTACGAGGCCACCCGGGACGCCCCGGTGGTCACCGCCCCGCTGCACACCCCGGTGGCCCGCACCACCGGCTACCGGCTGGCGAACCCGCCGCTGCTGGTGCCGGTGCTGCGGGCCGGGCTGGGCATGGCCGACGCCGCGCTCGGGCTGATGCCGGAGGCCCAGATGGGCTTCGTCGGGATCGCCCGCGACGAGGACACCCACCAGCCCAAGCCGTACATGGAGTCGCTGCCCGAGTCGCTGGCCGGCCGGCCGGTGTTCGTGCTGGACCCGATGCTGGCCACCGGCGGGTCGATGGCCCACGCGATCAGCCTGCTCACCGGCCGCGGGGCGAGCGACGTGACGGCGATCTGCGTGCTGGCCGCCCCCGAGGGCATCGCCCACCTGCGCGACACCGGCCTCCCGGTGCGGGTGGTCACGGCCAGCATCGACGAGCGGCTCAACGACTCCGCCTTCATCGTCCCCGGCCTCGGCGACGCCGGCGACCGCCAGTTCGGCGCCGTCTGATCCCGCCCGTGGGGGAGGGGTTCAGGGCAGGGGGGCGGGGCGCCAGCCGTCGAGGACGGCGCGCAGGGCGCTCTCGAAGTCGCGGTCGGCGCCGGGCGGCAGGAAGCCGCGCAGCTGCAGGGTCACCCAGCCGTGCACGGTCGCCCAGAGGGTCACCGACGCGGTCGCCGGGTCGGTGTCGGGGCGCAGCGCCCGCTGCTCCACCGCCCGGGCCACGAACTCGCGCAGCGGCCCGAGGGCGGTGCCGGCCGCCGTGCGGGCCTCGGCGGCCGCGGGCAGCGCGGTCCGCGCGGAGAACATCACCGAGAACAGGTGCGGGTCGGCCAGCGCGCCGCGCCGGTACGCCACCGCCAGCCGGACCAGGTCCTCGACGGTGTCCGAGCTCGGTGTCACGGTGGCCAGCAGCCGGCCGAGCCGGCCGAACGCGTCGTCGAACAGCGCGGTGAGCAGCCCGCGCTTGCCGCCGAACAGCGCGTAGACCGCGGTGGTGGAGGTGCCGCAGTCGCGGGCGAGCGTGCGCAGGCTCAGCCCCTCGGCGCCGTGCGTGGACAGCGTGGCCTGCGCCTGGGCCAGCAGCTTGCTGCGCAGCGCCTCGTCATGGGTGCGGGGGCGGGGCATCGATCCGCGACTCCTCCGGTCTCATCCGCCGAGCAGGGCGAGCACCTCGTCGCGCAGCAGGTCGAGCCGCCCCCCGGCCCGGGTCCGCGCCGCCGCGAGCTCGTCCCCCACCACCGGTTCGACCACCTGCAGGTACGCCTTGAGCTTGGGTTCGGTGCCCGATGGTCGCACCACCAGCCGGTCGCCGCCGGACCGGGCGCCCCGGCGCAGCACCAGGACGTCGGGCGCGGGCCGCTCGGCCCGCCAGCCGGCCGGTGGATCGTCGCGCAGCCGGGCCACGGCGGCGTCGCGGGCGGCCGGCTCCAGGCGCAGCGAGATCCCCTCGGTGCGGTGCACGCCGTGCGCGCGGGCCAGCTCGTCGAGCCGGTCGTCCAGGGTGCGGCCGTCGGCGGCCAGGGTGGCGGCCAGGTCGCAGGCCAGCACCGCGGCCGCGATCCCGTCCTTGTCCCGGACGGTGTCCGGGTCGACGCAGTAGCCCAGCGCCTCCTCGTAGCCGTAGACCAGGCCGGGCCCGCCGCGGACGATCCACTTGAAGCCGGTCAGCGTCTCGGCGTACCGGGCGCCGTGCGCCGCGGCCACCTCGCGCAGCATCTCCCCGGAGACGACGGTCGTGGCGACCAGCGGATCGTCGTACCCGCCGGAGCGCAGCAGGTGGTCGCCGAGCAGCACGCCGGTCTCGTCGCCGGTGAGCGGGCGCCAGCGGCCGTCCGGGCCGGGAACGGCGAGCGCGCACCGGTCGGCGTCCGGGTCGAGGGCGACGGCGAGGTCCGCGCCGACCCGGGCGGCCAGCGCGAGCAGGGCGTCGGTGGCGCCGGGCTCCTCCGGGTTGGGGAACGCGACGGTGGGGAAGGCCGGGTCCGGCTCGGCCTGCTCGGCGACCACGTGCACGTCGGGGAACCCGGCCCGGCGCAGCGCGGCCACCGCGGTCTCCCCGCCGACGCCGTGCAGCGGGGTGAGCGCGACCCGCAGCCGGCGCGCGCTCCCCCGGGGCAGCGCCGCGACCCGTCCCAGGTACCGGTCGGTGAGGTCGACGACCTGCACGTCGTCGCCGAGGGGCAGGTCCGCCGCGCCCGGAGCGGCGGCGATGGCCGCCTCGATCCCGGCGTCGGCCGGGGGGGCCAGCTGGGCGCCGTCGGCCAGGTAGACCTTGTAGCCGTTGTCGGCCGGCGGGTTGTGCGAGGCGGTGATCTGCACCCCGGCCACCGCACCCAACTCGCGCACCGCGAACGCCAGCACCGGGGTCGGCAGCGGGGCGGGCAGGACCCGCACCGCGAAGCCGGCGCCGGCCAGCACCCCGGCCGCGGCCTCGGCGAACTCCGCCGAACCGCGCCGTGCGTCGCGCCCGACGACCACCGTGCCGCGGACGCCGTCGCGGGCCAGCCAGGCGGCCAGCCCGGCGGTGGCCCGGCGGACCACGGCCACGTTCATGCCGGCCGGTCCGGCGCGCACCGGCCCGCGCAGCCCGGCGGTGCCGAACCGGAGCATCCCGGCCATCCGCTCGGCCAGCTCCGCGGCCGCGGCCGGGTCGGCGGCGTCGAGCAGGGCGGCCAGCTCGGCCCGGGTGGCCGGGTCGGGGTCCTGCGCGATCCAGTCCTGGGCGGCGATCCGGTCCCGGGTGGCGGTCATGCCTTCGCGATCAGGTCGCGCAGCAGCCCGCCCATCCGCCCGGCGGACGCCCGGCCCGCCTCCAGCACCTCCTGGTGGTCCAGCGGCGCCCCGGTCATCCCGGCGGCCAGGTTCGTCACCAGGGACAGCCCGAGCACCTCCAGGCCCAGCGCCCTGGCCTCGATCGCCTCCAGCACGGTGGACATCCCGACCAGGTCCGCGCCCAGCCCGCGCAGCATCCGGATCTCCGCCGGGGTCTCGAAGTGCGGCCCGGGCAGCCCGGCGTAGACGCCCTCGGCCAGCGACGGGTCGATCTCCCGGGCCAGCCCGCGCAGCCGCGGCGAGTACAGGTCGGTCAGGTCGGTGAACCGCGGCCCGACCAGCGGGGAGGTCGCCAGCAGGTTGAGGTGGTCGGCGATCAGCACCGGCTCGCCGACCCGCATGCCCTCGCGGATGCCGCCCGCGGCGTTGGTCAGCACCACGGTCCGGCAGCCGGCCGCGGCGGCGGTGCGGATGCCGTGCACGACGGCGGCGGTGCCGTGGCCCTCGTAGAGGTGGGTGCGCCCGAGCAGCACCAGGACCCGCCGCCCGCCGGCGGTGACCGAGCGGATCGTGCCGCCGTGCCCGGCGACCGACGGCGGGACGAACCCGGGCAGGTCGGCCATCGCGATCTCGTGGGCCGGCTCGCCGAGCAGGTCGGCCGCCGGCCGCCAGCCCGAGCCGAGCACCACGGCGACGTCGTGCGCGCCGGCGCCGGTGGCGTCGGCCAGGGCCGCGGCGGCGCGCCGGGCCTCGTCGGTGACGTGCTCGGGGACGGCGGCGGGGGTGGGGTCCGTGCTCATGGCGCAGCAGCCTAGGCCGCGGGTCCGACGCCGTCAGGCGGTGGTGATCACGAAGCCGGCGGCCAGCCGGTCGAACAGCTCGGCCGACTCCTCGCCCGCGGTGTCGTGCGGCACGGTCAGGGTGACGATCCAGAACTGGCCGTCGGCCATCGGGACCACCCGTCGCCACGAGGTCCGCTCGTCGCTGTCGAAGGACAGCTCGCGGCCGCCGTCGGGCCGCGCGAGCGGGGGCGCGGACGGGGTGGAGCCGGTGCGGTTGATCGCCTCCTGCTCGGTGTCCACCCGCTCGACGGTCAGCTCCTCGGACCGGTCCGGGCTGACGAAGCTGGCCGCGGGCGCCCCGGCCGGCAGCCCGGTGTCGTCGGCCGTCCAGCCGCGCGGCACCTGCACGGTGAACCCGAGCGGGTCGTTGTGGGTGTCCACCGAGGTGCTGGCGCTGGTCACGTTCAGCGTGGTGAACGCGGACTGCCCACCCGTCCAACGGGTGACCGTCCACCCGCCGATGACCCCGGCCAGCAGCACCGCCGCACCCGCGGCCACCAGCACCCCGGTGGCGCGGCCCGGGGCGGCGGGGGCGGGGGCGGCTGCCCGCCGCGGGACCGGATCGGCCAGCAGCTCCGGGGACGGCGGCGGGGCGGTCCGGATCGGGCCGGGCAGCGGGCCGGGGGCCGGGGCCAGCGGCGCCGCGCTCACCCGGACCTGGGCCCCGGTCGGGGCCGGCGGCAGCACCGCCGCGGCCGCCCCGCTGAACTCCGAGCTGTACTCGCTGCCGTAGTCGGGGCGCGCGCGCTCCATGCCGTAGGCCTGCGCCCGGGACTGCGCTCCGATCGGCGCCCCGGCGCGGGCCCGGCCGGTCGTGCGGCTGAGCCCCTGCGACGGCACCGACACCGCGGCGGCGGCCATCGTGGGGGCGTCCGGGGAGCCGGGGTAGACCGGGTCGTCGGGGTCCTCGATCAGCGGCCGCAGCCGGGCCCGGACCTCCTCCAGCGGCATCCGGCCGTCCGGGTCCTTGACCATCAGCGCCGAGATGACGTCGGCCACCGGGCCGAGCGAACGCACCCGCGGCACCTCGCCGTCGACCACCTCGGTGATCGTCGACACCGGGTCGCCGTGCACGTCGTAGG
>DASQMQ010000217.1:0-4247 GCA_035645455.1 Pseudonocardia sp. | reverse complement strand
GAGCGGCCCCAGGACGCCTAACTGCACGCCCCGACCCTACTGCGCCCCCGCCCCTCCCGAACCTCGCCGCCCGGCCCCTCGCCCGCCCGGATGCCTGGCGAGCCACCATGCCGGCGCCGGATGCCCGGACGGTGGTTTCTCCAGGCATCCGGCGCCGGGGAACGGGGGCGGTGCGGGGGGCGGTGCCGATCAGGCGAGGCGGCCGTCGGCGACCGTGGCGGTGCCGGTGGGGACGGCGGTGTCGAGCACCAGGCGGGCGATCCGGTCGCGGTGCGCGGCCGGCCCGCCCAGCAGCGCGGCGTCGGTGACCGCGCGCTTGAGGTACAGGTGCGCCGGGTGCTCCCAGGTGAACCCGATCCCGCCGAGCATCTGCACGGCGTCCTGGACGACCCGCTGGTAGTTCTCCGAGCAGACGGCCTGGGCCACGCTGACCGCCAGGTCCGGGTCGTCCGAGCCGTCCTGCAGCGCCCAGGCGGCGTGGTAGGCCGTGGACCGGGCGTGCTCGACGAGCACCAGCATGTCCGCGCAGCGGTGCTTGACCGCCTGGAACGACCCGATCTTGCGGCCGAACTGCAGCCGGGTGTTCGCGTAGGCGACGGTCGTGTCCAGCATCCGCTGCGCCCCGCCGACCTGCTCGGCGGCCAGCAGCGCACCGCCGACCCGCAGCGCGTGCGCGACCGCCCGCTCGGCGGCCTCGCCCGCGGCGAGCAACCGGGCCGGGGTGGCGTCGAACACCACCGCGGCCTGCCGGCGGGTACGGTCCAAGGTGGACAGCGGCGTGCGGTCGCCGCCCTCGGTGGCGTAGAGCCCGAACCCGTCGGGTCCGGTGGCCGCGACCAGCAGCACGTCCGCGCCGCCGTCGACGACCCGGGGCAGCCGCCCGGTGAGCGCGTCCCCGGCCGCGGTGACCTCCGGCGCGACCCCGGGCTCGGGCACCACCAGCGCGCCCGTGCGGGTACCGGCGACCAACGCCGCCAGCAGCTCGTCGACCTCACCGCCGGGCCCGAGCGCGACCAGCGCCGGGATCGCCAGCCCGACGGTGCCCAGCACCGGACCGGGCAGCAGCGCCACGCCGAACTCCTCGGCCACCACGGCCTGGTCGACCAGGGTGCCGCCGGCGCCGCCGCGGTCCTCGGGCACGGCCAGCCCGAGCACGCCGAGCTCGCCGCCCAACCGGGCCCACAGGTCGGCGTCGTAGCCGGATCCGGACTCCATCACCCGGCGCACGGCCGCCTCGTCGGACCGGTCGGCCAGCACGTCGCGGACGGCCGCGCGCAGGTCGCGCTGCTCGGAGCTGAACACGAACTCCAGCGCCGGGGCGTCCTGCACGGCGGTGCTGCCGGCGGTGCCCTCGGTGACACCCATGGCACCCACGGGCTCAGCCACGGGGGATCTCCTTCCACGGCTTGCCGCTGTCGGCGCGCAGGTCGCCGGGCAGCCCGAGCACCCGCTCCCCGATCACGTTGCGCAGCACCTCGGAGGTGCCGCCCTCGATGGTGTTGGCCCGGGCGCGCAGGAACCGCTGCTGCACCGCGCCGCGGTAGTCCTCGCCGCGCTCGACGTCGCGCATCGTGTAGTCGCCGTAGAGCGTGGCCTCCGGCCCGAGCAGCTCCAGGCAGAACTCGTAGACGTGCTGGTTGAGCTCGGCCGAGACGACCTTGGCGATCGAGCCCTCCGGGCCGGGCGAGCCGGTGCTGGCCGCCCGCCGGGCCCGCTGGTCGGTCAGCCGCTGGGCCTCCGCCCGGGTCCACAGCGCGGCCAGCTTGTCGCGCAGCACCGGGGTGTGCCGGTCCGGGCGGCTCGCCCACAGGTCGACGGCGTCGGCGATGGCGCCGGCCCCGCGCACCGAGGAGCTGCCCCCGATCGAGGACCGCTCGTTCATCAGCGTGGTCATCGCGACCCGCCAGCCGTCGCCGACCGCGCCCAGCCGGTGGGTCTGCGGGATGCGGGCGTCGGACAGGTAGACCTCGTTGAACTCGGCCTGCCCGGTCATCTGGCGCAGCGGCCGGGTCTGCACGCCGGGGGCGTGCATGTCCAGCACGAAGTAGGTCAGCCCCTTGTGCTTGGGGGCGTCGGGGTCGGTGCGGGCCAGCAGCAGGCCGTAGCGGGCGCGGTGCGCCAGGCTGGTCCACACCTTCTGGCCGTTGAGCACCCACTCGTCGCCGTCCAGGACCGCCGAGGTCGCCAGGCCGGCCAGGTCGGAGCCGGCGCCCGGCTCGCTGAACAGCTGGCACCAGATGTGCTCGGTGGTGGCCAGCGGGCGCAGCAGCTCCGCGGCCAGCTCGCGCGACCCGTGCTCGAGCACGGTCGCGGCGGCCATCCCGTGGCCGATCGGGTTCAGGTAGAACGGGTTGACCCCGCCCGCGCCCTGCAGGACCTCGTCGGCGACGGCCTGCAGGCCGCGCGACACCCCGAGCCCGCCCAGGCCCTCGGGGAAGTGCACCCAGCTCAGCCCGGCGTCGTAGCACGCGCCGAGGAACTCCCGCTGGGGCACCGAACGCGGGTCGTGGGTCTGCACCACCTGCCGCGCGGCCTTCTCGACCCGTGCGCTGTCGTCCATGACACCTCCGTGACGGTCAGGTCGGACCGTAACCGACGACCCGGCCGCCGGTCACTGGTCGCCGTGCACGAGACGGCACCCCGCCGGGGTGACGGTCTTCACCCCGTTCGTCCTTGGCCAGGAGAAGTCAGTCGATCGTCGTGGTGGGTCACCGGACAGCAGCCAGGTCAAGATCGAGCAGGCCAGCATGGCCACGAGGACGACTCTGCTCCAGGAACTTCTCGACGCCGTGCGCAGGAGGCGCGCGTTTCCGGGGATCACGGCTTCTGCTCCGGCCGCTCCGGGCCGTGGCCCTTCTCCAGGCGGATGACGCCGTCCGGGGAACTCTCGGCTTTCCTGCGGGCCTGGATCACCAGGGCGGCCGTGGCCACGTCGCGGATGCCACATGGCCACCGTGGGCGACCGGACTGAGCTCCCACGGAACAGACCATGCACCGCCCGTCGTCTCCTCGGACGTGCTGGTCCAGCAACTGCCGGGGGAGCCGTCCCATCCGGGCCAGTTCGTGGGCGAACCCGCCCCCCGGTACTTCGCTCGGTCCGTCCGTCGCAGGTGCTGGTCCCGTGCTGCTCACACCACATACCCCATCCCGTCGGAAACCATCGCCGAGAGCGTAACCGAGAAACGGACATGAGTGAGCGTCAGCCTCTATAAGTCTTCGTCAGTGCGTGTCGAGTAGCGCAGGTGCTCGACCGTGTTCGTGCAGGTAGCGTGGTGTGCGCAGAGCCGTACTGTGATCGAATGCCGCGCCCTCCTGGTCTCCTCACCACACGTGAGGCAGCGGATGCGATCGGTATCAACTACAAGACCCTCCAGCGGTACGTCCGGGAGGGCCGCGTGGTCCCGACGATCCGGCTGCCGGGCGGGCAGATGCGCTGGGACTTGGACGGCTTGAAGGATCAACTACGCGAGAAGCCCCGGGACGACTAGCCCGAGGCCGGAGCCCCCCGGCCGCCCCTTCGCCGGTAGCCTGCGGCCGTCTGTTGGCCTCGGCGGCCCGCCGTTCGATCCGATGGCCGTCGGGTCGGCGAGGACGAGTAGCCCGTCACGTGGTTGCCCGGCCGGCCCGGACCGCGGCCAGCACCTCGGCCTCCCGGGCGGCGAACTCCGGAGCGGTGAGCAGGCCGAGATCGCGCGGGCGGGGCAGGTCCACCACGACCTCGGCGCGCACCCGGGTCGGGCGCGGGGCCAGCACCAGCACCCGGTCGGCCAGGAACACCGCCTCCCGGATGTCGTGGGTGATCAGCAGCACCGTCCAGCCGTAGCCGCCGCGCACGCCGTCCAGCCAGACCTGCATGTCCGCGCGGGTCAACGAGTCCAGCGCGCCGAACGGCTCGTCCAGCAGCAGCACCGCCCGGTCCTGCACGACCGTGCGCAGCAGCGCCGCGCGCTGGCGCATCCCGCCGGACAGCTCGGCCGGGCGGGCGAGCTCGAACCCGGCCAGCCCGAACGGCTCGAACAGCGCGCCGGCCCGCTCCCGGGCCGCCCGGCGCGACACCCCGGCCACCTCCAGTCCCAGCGCGGTGTTGTCCAGCACCGTGCGCCACGGGAACAGCAGGTCCTGCTGGGGCATGTAGGCGAACGGCTCCACCCGCCCGGTCGCGTCGACGCCGTCCACCACGACCCGGCCGGCGTCCGGCGCCTCCAGCCCGGCGATCACGTTGAACAGCGTGGACTTGCCGCACCCGC
>DASQMQ010000216.1:0-10111 GCA_035645455.1 Pseudonocardia sp. | reverse complement strand
CAGGTTCAGGAAGGCCACCTTCCTGCCCTGTGGGTTCCGGAAGGTGGCCTTCCTGAACCACGGGCGGGGCGGGCGGGGCGGGCGGGAGGGCGCCGTGACGGCCCGGCGCCGGGCGGGTGCGACTGCGTACGGTGATCGGCTCGGTGCGTGGTAGACACCACCGGGGGATGTCGATCGTCGGGAGGCCGGCGCGGTGGTGGGGGATCCGGATGCGGAGCTGCGCGACGCGCTGAGGTCCGGGCGCGAGCTCGACCTGGCCGGCGCCGCGGTGCCGGCGGCGACGCTGGCCGCCGTGCTCACCGGGGAGCCGCCGCCGGGGGCGCTGGCGCTGCGGGTCCGGCGCGGCCGGTTCACCGGCGTGCTGCGGCTGACCGGGGCGCGCGTCGGGTTCCCGGTGGAGCTGCGCGGGTGCGTCTTCGCCCACGCACCCGACCTGCGGATGGCCGAGTTCACCGGGTTGGCGCTGACCGGGTGCCGGGTGCCCGGGCTGCGCGGGGGCAACGTCCGGGTCGCCGCCGACCTGCTGCTCGACGACGGGTTCACCGCGACCGGCCCGGTCAACCTGACCGACGCCCAGATCGGCGGCTCGCTGCGGCTGTCGGCCGGGCGGCTGCGCGGGGCGGCCGGGCGGGCGCTGATCGCCGACCGGATCGTGGTCGGCGGCACCTGCTACGCGCGCCGGCTGCGCAGCGACGGCGAGCTGCGCCTGCCCGGCGCGCGGATCACCGGCAACGTCGACCTGGCCGGGGCCGACCTGGTCAGCCCGACCGGCGACGCGATCGACATGACCGGGGTGTCGGTCGACGGCAGCTTCCTGGCCGGTCGCCACGACGGCGGGCCGGACCTGGCCTTCCGGTCCACCGGGCGGCTGCTGCTGGCCGGTGCCCGGATCGGCGGCGACCTGGTGCTGTCCGGTGCCCGGATCGAGCGCCGGCCCAGCCCCGGCCCGCCCGACCCGGACCCGGTGGCCGACGAGAGCCGGCTGCCGGTGGTGCCGGCCGGGATCGTCGACGCCGGAGCCTGCGTGGTGGCCGACCGGGTCCGGGTGGAGGGCAACCTGGAACTGGACGACGGGCTGTCCACCGACGGCACCGTCCGGTTGCCGAACGCGGTCGTCGGCGGCTACCTGCGGCTGTCCGGGGCGCGGTTGCTCGGCCCGCACGGGGTCAGCGAGCGGGGCATCGCGCTGCTCGGCGACGGCATCGACGTCGGCGGTGATCTGGAGGGGCGCGACATCGGGCGGGGTCCGCTGGTCTGCGGCGGCCAGGTGCGCCTGGTGGACGGCACCGTCCGGGGCAGCGCCAGCCTGTCCGGGATCCAGCTCGGCGCCCCCGGCGGGTACGCGCTGCTGGGCGACCGCCTGCGCATCGGCGGCGAGTTCTACCTGCGCCGGCTGGTCTGCGCGGGCACGGTCCGGCTGCACAACGCCGACATCGGCGCGACCCTGGACTGCACGGGCGCCCGGCTGACCGAACCCCGCCGGCGCCCGGACGGCAGCTTGCGGCCGTCGCTGGACGCCCGGGCGGCCACCGTCGGCAAGGACGTCATCTGCGCCGACGGCTTCACCGCGGTCGGGGGGATGCGGCTGCGCGGCGCCGACGTGCGCAAGTCGGTGGTGATCGTGGACGCGACGCTGGGCTGCCCACCGGAGGTCGGGACGGCCCGGTACGCGCTGAACGCCTCCGGCCTGACGACCTCGGAGCTGATCCTGCGGCCGGCCGCGGCCCCGGTCGGGGTGGTGCGGCTGGACCGGGCCGTGGTGGCGATGTTCGCCGATTCCGAGCCGCTGTGGAGCGCGGTGGGCGGCATCGACCTCGACGGGTTCGACTACGCGGCGCTGCACGACACCCGCGCGGTGGACGTCCGGACCAGGCTGCGCTGGATCCGCCGGGTGATGCCCGGCTACAGCCCGGGCCCCTACGACCAGTTGGCCGGGGCGTACCAGCGCTCGGGCAACGAGGAGCTGGCCCAGGTCGTGCTGATGGAACGGCAGCGGCGGCGCTACGCCGAGGCCGACGCGCTGGAGCGGGTCTGGGGCTGGCTGCAGCGCTGGACCGTGGGCTTCGGCTACCGGCCCTGGCTGGCCGTGGGCTGGTTGGTGCTGTTCGCGGCGCTGGGCGGCGTCTGGTTCTCGGTCAACCCGCCGCAGCCGGTGGACGACGGCCAGCACCCGGTGTTCAACGCCTGGATCTTCGCCGCGGACACCCTGCTGCCGATCATCAACCTGGGCCAGGACGGGTACTGGCGGCTGGAGGGCGCGTCCCAGTGGATCGCGACGCTGCTGGTCGCCCTCGGCTGGATCCTGGCCACCACCGCCGCGGCCGGCGCCGCCCGGGTGCTGAAGCGGACCTGACCGGGTGGGCCCGGCGCCGTCCGCGGTGGACGCGCTGGACGCGCTGGGGTCAGGGGCGTAGGGCGGCGGTGGCGCGGCGCAGGGCGAGGGTGGTGGCGGTGCGGTCGACGCGGGTGGGTTCGCCGTCGGCCAGCACCTGCTCGCCGGCCACCCACACGTCCCGGACCAGCCGCGACCCGCCCGCCCACACCAGGTTCGACACCAGCTGGGCGTCGTCGTCGGGGTCGACGAAGGTCGACTCGTCCAGGCCGACGTGCACGGCGTCGGCCCAGCGGCCGGTCTCCAGCACCCCGAGGTCGGAGCGGCCGATCGCCGCCGCGCCGTCCCTGGTGGCCATCAGCAGCAGTTCGGCCGCGGTGAGGGCGGCGGCGTCGCCGCTGGTCACCCGGGCCAGCAGGCCGGCCAGCCGGGTCTCCGCCCAGAGGTCGAGGTCGTCGCCGGAGGCGGGGCCGTCGGTGCCCAGCCCGACCCGCACCCCGGCCCGGCGCAGCGCGGTCACCCGGGCGACCCCGGCGGCCAGCTTGGCGTTCGAGCCGGGGCAGTGCGCGACGGCGACCCGGTGGCGGGCCAGCAGCGCGATGTCGTCGTCGGACAGGTGCACGCCGTGCGCGGCCAGCACCCGCCCGCCCAGCACCCCGAGCCGGTCCAGCATCGCCGGCACCGAGCCGTGCTCGGCGCGCTGCGCCTGGTCCTCCTGGGTCGTCTCGGCCACGTGGATGTGCACCAGCGCGCCCCGCTCGCGGGCGTGCTCGGCCACCGACGTGAGCGCCTCGGGCGGCAGTGTGTACGCCGCGTGCGGGCCGTAGCCCAGCTCGATGCGGTCGCCGGGACCCGAGCGCAGCCCGTCGCGGTCGATCCGCGCCGAGATCGCGTCCCGCATGGACTCCCAGCTGCCCAGCCGGTCCCAACCGGGCGCGGCGATCACCCCGGGGGTGAGCACGACCCGGGATCCGACGCCGGTCACCGCGTCGACCACCTCGTCGGCGTAGAAGTACATCTCGACGCTGGTGGTGCAGCCCCGGCGGAGCATCTCCACGCAGCCCGCGGTCATCCCGGCGTGCACGTGCGGGCCCTGCATGCGGCCCTCGGCCGGCCACATCACCTCGTGCAGCCAGCGCAGCAGCGGCAGGTCGCCGCCCATCCCGCGGAGCACCGCCATCGGGGTGTGCGCGTGGGTGTTGACCAGGCCGGGCAGCAGCGCGCCGGGCAGCGTGCGGACCGGCGCGTCGGTGTCCGGGGCGGCGGTCCGCGGCCCGGCGAAGGCGATCCGGCCGTCCGCGCCGATGTCCAGCACGGCGTCCCGGACGACCGAGCAGGCCGGGTCGCAGGGCAGCATCACCGGGGCGATCAGCCGGACCGCTCCGGTCACCGGCGGGACTCCAGCAGCGAGCGCAGCGACCGGAAGGGCGGCAGCCAGGCGCCGGTCTCGGGCAGCGAGTCCAGCGTGATGCGCGGCAGCGGCTCGCGGAAGACGCCGTCGATGTCCTCCAGGTCGACGAACTCGATGACCTCGGAGTTCAGCGCGAAGCTGGCGTGCTCGCGGAACCCGATGACGGTGATCGGGGTGCCGAGCTTCTCCAGGTCCTCCAGCGGCTCGCGGAAGGCCCGACCGTCCCCCGAGGCCACCACCACCCGGCGCAGGTGGCCCTCCGCGGCGCGCAGCCGGATGTGGGCCAGCATGTCGTCGTCGACATCGGAGTCCTCGCTGAGCTTGGGCTTGGCGAAGACCGCGAACCCGACGTTGCGCAGCGCCTCGACCCACGGCCGGACGACCTCGGTGCTGCCCGGCACGACGTTGGTGAACACCGTGGCCTCGGCGACCGCGTCCGGTCCGGCCAGCTCCAGCAGCCAGCGGCCGACGGCGTCGAACCGCGGCCGGAACGCCGAGGTGGGCCGGGCCCCGAGCAGCGAGCCCAGGCTCATGTCCATGTTCGGCGCGTCCCAGACCAGCAGCACGCGCGGGGCCGGCCCGGTCGGGGCGCTCACGACGGCACCGGCTGGCAGGACGGGATCATGCCGCGACCCTATCCGCCCCCGTCACCGCCGGTGCCGAGGCGGCCGCTGCGGTTCAGGAAGGCCACCTTCCGGAACGCACAGGACCTGAAGGTGGCCTTCCTGAACCAGGGCTCGGGTCGGCGGCGGCCTAGGGTCCGGGTGTGGACGACGCCATCCGGACCGCCCGGGACGCTGCCGACGCGATGCAGCGCGCGGACCGGGCCGCCCGGGGCGCCGGGGTCCGGTTGCTCGACGTCGGTCCGGGCCGGGCCCTGGTGGCGATGACGGTGCAGGACCGGCACGTCAACGGGCACGGCATCTGCCACGGCGGGTACCTGTTCCTGCTGGCCGACGCCGCCCTGGCCTACGCCTCGAACAGCCACGGCGTGTCCGCGGTGGCGGCCGGGGCGGACATCGCGTTCCTGCGACCGGTGCGGCTCGGCACCGAGTTGGTCGCCGAGGCCGTGGAGCGGGCGCTGGCCGGGCGCTCCGGGCTCTACGACGTGAGCGTCCGGGCCGGCGACGAGGCGGTCGCGGAGTTCCGCGGCCGGACCCGTCAGGTGCCGGGTCTGGCGCCGCCGGGCTAGCCGTCACCGGCCGTGCGGCCGGGGGCGCGGCGCTTCGGGCGGTCGCCCGTTGCCGGTGCACCTCATCGTTCCTCCTCCTCCGCTCGACGGGTCGTGGTCGGCGGTCGCCGGGCCACGTCGTCACTGGTCGGTGTCACTGATCGGGGTCACTCGTCGGGGTCACTGGTCGGCGGTGGTGTCGAGGATCATCACCTCCCCGGTGTTGAGGCAGGTCACGTAGGCCAGGCGGCCACCGGGGTGGGGCGAGACGCTGGTCGGCCCGTCGCAGACCGGGATGGTCGCGGTGACCCCGGGCGCGGCCGTGTCGACGACCGAGACGGTGTCCTCGTCGACGTTGGCGGTGTAGAGGTAGCGGCCGTCCGGGGCGTAGTTGACGTCCTGCGGGTTGCGCCCGACCGCCACCTCGGCGGTCACCGCGCCGCTCGTGGTGTCGATCATCGACACGGTGCTGCTGTCGTAGTTGACCACCGCGGCCTGGCCGTGCCCGACCGACACCGCGGTGCTGTGCGGACTGGTCCCGACCGGGATCGTGGTCAGCGGGACCAGGGTGGTGCTGTCCACCACGGTGACCACGTTGGACTCGTGGTTGGCCACGTAGACCCGGGTGCCGTCGTCGGCGAAGGCCACCCAGTGCGGGTTGGGCGCCACCGGCACCGAGGTCAGCAGGGTGTCGGTGGCCGTGTCGATGATGTCCAGCCGGCCGTCGTCGTGGCTGGGCACCCACAGCCGGGCGCCGTCCGGGCTGACCGCCGAGGCGAACGGGCGGCGGCCGACCGGCACCGTGCCGAGCAGGGTGTTGGTCGTGGTGTCCAGCACGCCGACCAGGTTGATGGTGCGCTCCTCGTTGTAGATGGAGATGTAGGCGCGCCTGCTGTCCGGCGAGAACGACACGAACCGCGGCGGCCCGGCCGGGATGGCGATGGTGGCGCTGACCCGGTTGATGGTGGTGTCGAACACCGAGACGACCCCGGCCTCGCGGTGCGCGATGAGCGCGAACCGGCCGTTCGGGGCGATCTCCAGGTACCCCGGCGTGGGGCCGACGGGCAGGGTCCCGCGCACCATCGGGACGGCGATGCTGGCTGCCACGGCCGGGTCCGGGGCGGGCGGCGGCACGACCGGCAGCGGCCGCGGGAACTCCGGCGCCGGGGCGGCCGCCGTCGCGACCGGCGGCGGCACCTGGCGCACGTCGACCAGCAGGACGGCCAGCGCGCCGAGCGCGGCCACGACCGCCACCGCCCCGATCACGAGCGGCAGCCGACGCCGGCGGGCGCCGGCACCGGGAACGGGCAGCGGCGCAGCGGGCGGGTTCGGCGGGCCGAACAGCGGCGGCGGTCCGGGCGGCGGGTAGCCCCGGTCGCCCGGGTGGTCGGCGCCGTGCCCGGCGTACCCGTGGTCGTAGCCGTTGTTGTTGTCGTATGCGCTGCCGTATCCGCTGCCGTATCCGCGGTCCGGGAACCGGGGTCCGTCGTACCGGGGCCGGTCCTCCATCACCGGGCCCGCGGTCTGCGACCACGAGGGCGCGTCGGGGCGCCCGGCGAACGGCTGCGACGGCGTCCGCTGCGGCGGGACCGCGCCGGACGGGTGCTGGTCGGGCTCGACCCCGGCGCCCGGCCGCACGTTCGCCGCGGACTCCGTCGGGTGCGGGGGGATGCGGCCGGTGGTCGCCCCGCCGCCCGGGTGGGCGTCGCCGCCGGTGCGGGCTCGGGACGGGTGCAGCGGCCCGGTGTGCACCGGAAGGCGCACCGGCGCCGGGCGCGGGGCGGGTGTGGTCCGCGGCGGGGTCGCCGCCGGTCCACCGGTGGACCGGCCGTCCACCACGGACGCCGTCGGCGCGGACCCGTCCCCCCCACCGGGGGAACCCGGCACGGCAGCCGGCTCGGCGGACCCGCTGATCGATCGCGGAGCGTCCTCGGCCGCCGACACCGCCGTCATCGGCGCGCGCGGCGACGGCACCGTGATCCGCGGTCCGCCGGGGCCCGACCCGCTGCGGTGCGGCACGGTCTCGCCGGTCACCACCCGGGGCAGCCCGACCTCGGCGGTGGGTCCGCCGACCCGGACCCGCACCTCCACGTCCACCTGCGGCAGCCGCTCCGGGCGTGCCGCGTCGAGCAGCGCGGTGCGCCCGGTCCGGGCCAGGTGCACGGCCCGACCGACCGGCACCGGCGGGTGCGGCGGCAGCGCCGGCAGGGGCAGCGGCGCGACCGGGGCGAACGGATCGCGCAGCTGCACCGGAGGCAGCCTGCGGTGCGGTTGGTCGACCATCGGGAAGTGCAGCGAGTTGCGCAGCGCGCGCCGCCGCAGCCGCGGCGTGACCAGCAGCAGGAAGCTGATGGTCGCGCACAGGATGAGGAAGTAGAAGGCGAACGCGCTGTTGGCGATGGTGAACTCGGTCAGCGTGAGCAGCGTGCAGGCCGCGCTGAACATGCCCGCGGTGTAGGCCACGTGCGACTCGGACTCCGGGTCCCGGCAGGCCTTGACGATGGTCGGGATGCCCGCGATCGCGTCCACCGCGATGCTCAGCACGATCGCCACGATCCCGGAGGCGGTGATCTGCCAGGCCACCAGCGTGAGCACCGCGAGCACCGCGCAGACGATGTCGAGGCGGCTGAACTGCCAGTACGCGCCGCCGACGAAGGACGCCAGGAAGATCAGGCTCGGGACCAGCGCGACGGTGAAGGTGAGCAGCGCGGGCATGCCCACGCCCTCGTCGAGCTGGCCCGCGAAGGCCAGCCACGAGGTGACCGACCACAGGCCCCAGGAGACCCGGTTGGGCCGGGCCTGGCCGCGCACGGTGGCGGCGACGTACCCGAGCGCGGCGAGCAGCATGACCGCGGCGCCGAGCCAGATGAACTGCTCGCTGAGCATGGTCGTCGTCCTCTCAGCCGGCGTGGCGGGCAGCGGTCTGCGCGGCCTGGCCCGGGTCCGGGGCGAGCCGCTGCCACCAGCGCCGGCGGGGCGCCGGCGGTGCGGTGTCCAGCAGCGGGGAGCGGCCGGTGAGGTCGTCGACGAACCGGTCGATGACCTCGGTGGAAACGCCGGGCACGCAGACGATGTGGCTCCAGCCGTCGGAGGTGGCCAGCGACCACCGCTGGATCAGCGCCGGGCTCGGGGACTTGATCACCACGGTGAACGCGTGCGGGTGCCGCCAGGCCGTCCAGCCCTCCGCCGTCAGCCGGCGCACGGTGTGCCGGGCGACGTCGCGGGCGTCCTCGGCGCGCTTGCGGTGCGCGGTCATGTCGTAGTTGCGCAGCGCCCACCACAACTGCAGCACGGTGTGCCCGGAGCGGGAGCCGGCGATGGTGGCGTCGACGCCGCCGATGTAGCTGACCGCCTGGGCGACCCGGTCGCGGTGCCGGCGCCGGGTGAGCAGCACCCCGCACGGTTCCGGGGTGGCCAGGAACTTGTGCCCGCTGATGGTCAGGCTGTCCACGTGCCCGCCCAGGTCGCAGCTGACGTGCCCGCCGGACAGCGCCAGCGGCATCCCGCTCAGCGCGGCGTCGACGTGGATGTAGGAGTCGGGGACCCCGGCCTGGTCGAGGGTCAGCCGGATCGCGGCCACGTTGTCCACGGCCTCGGTCATCGTGGTGCCCACCGTGGCCACCACGATGGCCGGCCGGTGCGGGTTGGCACCGACGGCCCTGGAGAGCTGCCCGTAGTCGAGCTCGCCGTGGTCGGTGGCCGGCACCGCGTACGCGGGCAGGTTCAGCAGGTGCGCGGCCTTGGCCACGCTGTAGTGCGCGGTCTCGGCGAAGTAGACGACCGCGTTGGGCAACTGCGTGCGGGCCAGGAACAGCCCGTAGAGGTTGCCCTCGGTGCCGCCGCTGGTCACGCAGCCCCAGCGGTCGTCGCGGGGGGCCCGGAACAGGTCGGCGAGGATGGCCACCACCTCGCGCTCCAGGTCCTTGACGTTGCGGTGCTCCAGGCCGGGCACGGTGGGGTCGCCGATGTTGTTCAGCGTCCCGGGGGCGAGCGGGGCGATCGCCGAGAAGTCGAGGTCGGTGGCGGCCGGGAAGCCGATCGGGGTCACCGCGGGCAGCATCCGGGCCGCGACGGCCTTGAGCATCGGGCGCAGCTCCTCGCTGCGGTCGCGGCTCACCCGGCCACCCCGGTCGCCGCCGGGGGCAGTTGCAGCTGGTAGCGGCGCTGCTCGTCGACCGGCTCGACGCCCGGGTCGCGGAACCGCGGGGCGAGCAGCCCGGCGGTGGACAGCTCGGTGCAGTGCCGGGCCACGCTGCGCGGGTGGCGCAGACCGGCCCGCCGGACCAGCCCGGGCTGCCAGGCCGGGGCGGTGGCCACGGTCAGCGAGTCCAGCTCGACGAACTCCAGCAGCGCCTGCGCGGCCTGCACCCGGCGCCCGCCCGGCCACCGGTCCCACACCCGCACCATCCAGGCGGCGCAGAAGTCCTGCGGGGACAGGTCGCCCAGCGGGTGGCACACGTCGCGGACCTCGAGCGCCGCGGCGATCTCCACGTCGCCGACGCGGAACGCACCCACCGGGGTGCGGGCGTCGAGCTGCCCGCCGGCCGCGGTGCACACCCAGCCGGCGCCGTCGCGGGCGTGCGGCAGCACCACCATGCCGAGCCGCTGCACGTAGAGCGGGCGGCCGCGGGCGACGTCGGGGTCGCGCCGGGGGGTGCGGGCCAGGTGGCGCAGCACGCACGGGTTCGGGGACGGGAGTCCCAGGCTCGGTAAGGTGATCATGGCCGGCTCCGCCGGGGCCGGGGTGCCGGATCGCCACGCCGGGTCCGCCCGGCCGCAACGGTCGTCGTGCTCACCGCTGTCGTGCTCACCACAGGCGTGCTCACCACTGTCGTGCTCCTCGCCGATCGGGGATCTCACTGGTCGTGCCGGGGTCGGGGGTGCGCACCAGGTGCACCGGCCGGCGCCCGCCGGCGGCGCCGTCCTCGCGGGCCGGGCGGCGCCGCCACCGGGGTGCGACGGGCGCCCGCGGCTGCGGGACCAGCGCGACCACCGGCTCGTCGATGGGCTCGTCGATGGGCTCGGGGGCGTCGGTCGGCTCCACGGCGACGCGGTGGCCGGCGCCCGCCAGCTGCAGGACGTAGCCGGTGAACCACTCCTCGACGGTGGCCACGACCCGCCCGTCCTCGGTCGGCAGCCGGAAGGTCCCCCGCACCCGCAGCCCGGCATCGCCGGGGGCGTCCGGGTCGGGGTCGAG
>DASQMQ010000215.1:0-8695 GCA_035645455.1 Pseudonocardia sp. | reverse complement strand
GGCGGGGCGACACCCCGCCGCAGCGGGGCGCGCCGGGCCCACCCATGCCCCGCAGCGATCATCCTGTCGGGGCGCCGGTAGCCGAAGACGGCGTGGTCGGACAACGCGCGGGATCGCGCCGCAGGTCTGGGGCATCGAGGTTCTCCTCCGCTTCGGACGGTCCCCTGCCTGACGACGGCGGGCGGAAGGATGTGACCGGCAGTCCAGGGAGCCGTCCGTCAGCGGCCCGCAGGTGGGGTCGTCGCCCGCGCCGGACATCTCGTACCGGACGGGTCGACGAGCACGGCGGGGCCCGACGGGAGCCTGCTCGGCTCGAGCCGGCGCGAGCGCTCCCGGCGATCCGAGGCCGGCCGCGAGGGGATGTCCGGGCCGGCGGGCCGCGCACGGCCGGCCGTCACACTTCCGCGGCGCTGCTCGTCGTCGTCACAGGCGCGACAAGGCGGAGGTGCGAGGTGGACGAACACGAGTGGCTCGCCGACCGGTTCGACGAGCACCGGGGCTACCTGCGCTCGGTCGCCTTCCGGATGCTCGGCTCGGTCAGCGAGGCCGACGACGCGGTCCAGGAGGCATGGCTGCGGCTGAGTCGTTCGGACGTCTCGGGCGTCGACAACCTGCAGGGGTGGCTGACGACCGTCGTCGCGAGGATCTCGTTGGACGCGCTGCGGTCCCGGCGGCACCGGCGGGAGGAGCCGTTCGGCCCGCAGCTGCCCGAGCCGATCGTGCGCCGGGACGAGGGCACGGATCCGGAGCACGAGGCGCTGCTCGCCGATTCGGTCGGCCTCGCGCTGCTCGTCGTGCTCGAGACCCTGGCTCCGCCGGAGCGGCTGGCGTTCGTGCTCCACGACATGTTCGCGGTGCCCTTCGGCGACATCGCCGTGATCGTGGGGCGGTCTCCGGCAGCGGCGCGCCAGCTGGCGAGCCGTGCCCGCCGGCGCGTCCGCGGGGCGCCGGTCCCCGACACGGACCTGTCCGCCCAGCGCCGGGTGGTCGCGGCGTTCCTCGCCGCGTCGCGCGAAGGCGACTTCGACGCGCTGGTGGCGGTTCTCGATCCGGACGTGGTGCTCCGCGCGGACCGAGAGGTCCCGGCGGGAGCGTCGCGAGAGGTCCGCGGCGCGCATGCGGTAGCGGCAAGGGCACTGGAGTTCTCCGGCCCGGCCCGCACGGCGAGAGCGGCTCTTGTCAACGGGGCGGCGGGAGCGGTACTCGCGCCGCACGGCCGGCCGTTCGCGGTCATGGGCTTCACGGTCAGGGACGACAAGATCGCGGCGATCGACGTCGTGGCCGATCCTGCGCGGCTGGCACGTCTGGATCTGTCCGGCGTCGGCGAGGACCCCGACTGACGGCCCGCGAGAGCGCGAGCCGGGCCGAACAGGCGCTCGCGGGCAGACAGGGCCGGGCTCGGTAGGACCGGCTCAGGCGATCATGGCCACCGGTGGAGACGCAGATCAGACATAACAAGGGGCGGGTTCCCGCCGAGAGAACCCCGCCCCATGTGCCGTCGGGACGACAGGATTTGAACCTGCGACCCCTTGACCCCCAGTCAAGTGCGCTACCAAACTGCGCCACGTCCCGGCCGCCCCCTTGGGGGCTCACCAACCCTACCGCACGGCCGGAGAGCCCTTGTCGACCGGTCGCGGCTCCCCCGACCCGTCGGGTACCGCACCCGGGCCCGCGGTCCCGATCTTCCGGCGACCGCGCGACGCCGGTCGATCGCCGTGTCGCCTCGGTGAGGCGCTCTGCCGGGTACCCACCGGGTGGGACGGGCCGGACCGGTTCACCGGTCAGGACGCCGCTGGCAGAGGGGAGCGGAAAAGTGGCGCGGACCGCGAAGCCGCCGTGGGCCGCGGGCCCGGCCGACAGCTGCCCCCGTCGTCTGCACCCGGGTACACCCCAGGCCCGGAGCCGCAGGGCCGGGTCGCTCCACGCCCCAGCGCCGCTGCGGCCCCCCCGAGGTTCAGGAAGGCCACCTTCAGGTCCGCAGAGGGCAGGAAGGTGGCCTTCCTGAACCTGGACCGCCGGAAGGAACCGGGGGTCGGGAAGCCGACGGCCGCCGACCGACGGGTTACTTCTTGCGGCCGCGCTTCTCCCGGACCCGGACCGAGATGCGCACCGGGGAGCCGGGGAACCCGAACTCCTCGCGGAGGCGCCGCTCCAGGAACCGTCGGTAGCCCGCCTCCAGGAACCCGCTGCTGAACAGCACGAACGTCGGCGGGCGGGTGGTGGCCTGGGTGGCGAAGAGGACCTTGGGCTGCTTGCCGCCGCGGACCGGCGGCGGGGTCGCCGCGATCACCTCGGCCAGCCAGCCGTTCAGCCGCCCGGTCGGGATCCGCTTGTCCCAGGACTCCAGCGCGGTGCGCAGCGCGGGCGCGATCCGGCTCACCGACCGGCCGGTCAGCGCGGAGATGTTGACCCGCTCGGCCCACTGCACCCGGACCAGGTCGCGCTCCAGCTCGCGCTTCATGGCCAGCCGGCGGTCCTCGTCGACCAGGTCCCACTTGTTGAACGCCAGCACCAGCGCGCGCCCGGCCTCCTCGACCATGGTGACCACCCGCTGGTCCTGCTCGGACATCGGCTCGCTGGCGTCGACCAGGACCACCGCGACCTCGGCCGCCTCGATGGCGGCGCGGGTGCGCAGGCTGGCGTAGTACTCGGTGCCGCTGGCGGTGCGCACCCGCTTGCGCAGGCCCGCGGTGTCGACGAACCGCCACACCTCGCCGTCCAGCTCGACCAGCGAGTCGACCGGGTCGACGGTGGTGCCGGCGACGTCGTGCACCACCGACCGCACCTCCCCGGAGACCCGGTTGAGCAGGCTGGACTTGCCGACGTTCGGCTTGCCGACCAGCGCGACGCGGCGGGGCCCGCCGGTGCCGTCGCCGAACCGGTCGCGCGGGCTGGTGGGCAGCACGTCCAGGATCGCGTCCAGCAGGTCGCCCGAGCCGCGCCCGTGCAGGCCGCTGACCGGGTGCGGCTCGCCCAGGCCCAGCCGCCACAGGGCCGCGGTGTCCGAGGTGAGCCGATCGTCGTCGACCTTGGTGGCGGCCAGCAGCACCGGGCGGTCCGAGCGGCGCAGCACCCGGGCCACGGCCTCGTCGGTGGTGGTGGCGCCCACGCTGGCGTCGACGACCAGCAGCACGGCGTCGGCCGTGCGGATGGCCATCTCGGCCTGCTCGGCCACCGCGGCCTGCAGGCCCTGCGCGTCGGGCTCCCAGCCGCCGGTGTCGACCAGGGTGAACCGCCGCCCGTTCCACAGCCCGTCGTAGGCGATCCGGTCGCGGGTCACCCCCGCGACGTCCTCGACGACCGCCTCGCGGCGCCCGAGCAGCCGGTTGACCAGCGTCGACTTCCCGACGTTCGGCCGGCCGACGACGGCCAGCACGGGCATCGTCCCGAGGGGCTCCGCGGCCGCGGCGCCGTCGGGGCCGTCGGGGCCGGGCTCGTCGTCGACCGCGACGAACTCGGCCGGGTCCAGGCCCAACTCGGTCATCGCGGCGCGGTCCTCTGGGTTGGTGCTCACGCTGTACTCCGTAGCTGATCGAGCTGTTGCACCATCCGCGCCAGTCGGGCGCGGACGGTCTCGGTGCCGGCGGTCAGCCCGGCGCGGCCACCGCCGACCGGTATCTCCAGCGGCTCGCCGACCACCACGTCCACCCGCGGGCGCCAGCGGCGCCGCGCCCCGTCCGGGCGGCGGGTGCCCCGGCAGACCACCGGCAGCACGGTCGCGCCCGAGGTCCGGGCCAGCCAGGCCGCGCCGTGCTGGGCCGCGGCCACCTCGCCGCGACCCCGGGTGCCCTCGGGGAAGACCGCGACCAGACCGCCGGCGCGCAGCACGCCCAGTGCGGCGGTCAGCGGACGCCGGTCGGGCTCGCCCCGGCGCACCGGCACCTGCCCGATCCGGACCAGTCCCCAGCCCACCGGGCCGACGAACAACTCCCGCTTCACCAGGAACACCGCGCGGCGCCGGAGTAGTCCGAACAGCAGCGGCCCGTCCACCGCGGCGCTGTGGTTGGCGACCACCACCACCGCCCCGGTGCGCGGGATGCGGTCGAGGTCGTGGCCGTGCACCCGGTAGAACGGCAGGAAGATCCAGGTGCCCAGCCACAGCGCGACGGCGTGCAGCCACGGCCAGGAGCCCGGGGGCAGGTCGGCGACGTGGTCCGCGGCGGCAGTCTCACGCACGGCACAGGCCCCGCTCGGCGACCAGCTGCAGCAGCCGCTCCAGCACGGCGTCGACGCTGAGCTCGTCGGTGTCCAGGACGAGCGCGTCCGCCGCGGCGTGCAGCGGTGAGGTCTTGCGCGTCGAGTCGAGCCGGTCGCGGCGCCGGACGTCGGCCAGCACCGTGCTCGGGTCGCTGTCCCGGCCGGCCTTGCGGTCCTGGGCGCCGCGGCGGGCGGCCCGGACCTCGTCCGAGGCGGTCAGGTAGACCTTCAACGGGGCCTGCGGGACGACCACGCTGCCGATGTCGCGGCCCTCCACCACGATGCCGCCCACCTCGCGCAGGGCGTCGTCGATCAGCACCCGCTGCCGCTCGACCAGGGCGCTGCGCACCGCGGGCAGTGCCGACACCGCGCTCACCGCCCGGGTCACCGCCGTGCCCCGGATCTCCGGCTCGACGTCCTCGTCGTCGAGCAGCAGGGCCGGCGCGGTCGGGTCGGTCACCGAGCGCACCGCGCCGACCGCGGCCACCGCGACGTCCTGACCGGCCGGCGTGGTGCCGTCCAGCCCGGCGCGCAGGACGGCCAGGGTCAGCGCCCGGTACATCGCCCCGGTGTCCAGGTAGGCCGCACCGCAGGCGATCGCCAGCCGGCGGGACACGGTGGACTTCCCGGTGCCGGACGGTCCGTCCATCGCCACGACACCGTGCAACCGCCCCGCCACCGCTTCGCCCCTGTTCCGGCCCCGCGGGCCCGCTCGTCGTGCGGGCCCATCATGCCCTGGGGGTCGTGCGCGGGTTTCATGCCTATCGGGATGAAACGCGCGCACGCGGTCTACATGCCGACGGAGCGGTACAGCGAGCCGACCTCGGCGTGGTTGAGCGGGCGGAACCGACCGGGTCGCTGGTTGCCCAGCTTGACCTCGCCGATCGCCGTGCGGACCAGCCGCTGCACCGGGTAGCCCACCTCGTCGAGCAGCCGGCGCACCACGTGCTTGCGGCCCTCGTGGATGACCAGCTCGACCATGGACCGCCCGGCGAAGGAGTCGACCACCCGGAACGAGCGGACCGCGACCGGCCCGTCCTCCAGCTCGATGCCCTCGCGCATCCGCCGGCCCAGCTCGCGCGGCACCTGCCCGTGCACCTCGGCCAGGTAGGTCTTCTCCACCTCGTAGGACGGGTGCATCAGCCGGTGGCCGAGGTCGCCGTCGTTGGTCAGCAGCAGCAGGCCCTCGGTCTCCTGGTCCAGCCGCCCGACGTGGAACAGCCGGTTGCGGTTGCCGCCGGTGTACTCCTCCTCGGTCATCCCGCGCTCGACGACCAGGTCGCCCACGCAGGGGCGGCCGCGGTCGTCGGACATCGTGCACAGGATGCCGCGCGGCTTGTTCAGCGCCAGGTAGACCATGTCCTCGCCGAGCACGATCCGGGAGCCGTCCACGTGCACGACTGCGGTCGCCGGGTCGACCCGGCGGCCCATCTCCCGGACGACCTGGCCGTCCACGCTGACCCGGCCCTCGGCGATCAGTTCCTCGGCCGCTCTCCGGGAGGCGACCCCCGCCTGCGCCAGCACCTTCTGCAGGCGGACTCCGGCGGGCCGTGCCTCGGTACCCATGTGGTTCATCCCGTCTCGATGTCTCGTCGTGCCCTGCCCCGCCACGGGTCCGGCACAGTCACAGCTCGTCGATCGCGTCGACGTCGGGCAGCAGCGGGGCCAGTGGCGGCAGGTCCTCCAGTGAGGACAGCCCCAGCCGCTCCAGGAACAGTTCGGTGGTGCGGAACAGCGTCCCCTGGGTGGACTCGTCGACCCCCGCCTCCTGCACCAGCCCCCGGGTGAGCAGGGTGCGCAGGACGCCGTCGCAGTTCACCCCGCGCACCGCCGACACCCGTGACCGGGTGACCGGCTGGCGGTAGGCCACCACCGCGAGGGTCTCCAGCGCGGCGCGGGTGAGCCGGGCGCGCTGGCCGTCCAGCAGCATCCGCTCCACGTAGGGGGCGTGCACGTCGCGGGTGCAGAACCGCCAGCCACCGCCGGCGTGGCGCAGGTCGAAGCCGCGGCGCTCGGCGGTGTAGCGCGCCGACATCCGCAGCAGCGCGGGCCGCACCCGGGTCAGCGGCTGGCCCAGCGCGGCGGCCAGCACCGCGTCGTCGGTGGGGGCGTCGACGACCAGCAGCAGCGCCTCGAGCGCCGACTCCAGGTCGTCCTCCCCGGTCAGCGCGGGGGCGGGTCCGTCGGCGACGGCTCGAGGGGTCGCCGGATCGCCGTCGGCGGGCGGGACCGGGTCGGCGGGGTCGGGGGCGGTCAGCAGGTGGCTCGGCAGCCGGTCGTCACTCACGTTCATCCAGGCCGGGGGTGGTGCTCGGGTCCGGGGAGCCGGACCCCGTCCAGCGTACCGTCAGTTCGCCGAAGGCCTCCGGCTGATCCAGCTCCACGCTGCGCTCCCGGTAGAGCTCCAGGCAGGCCAGGAACCGCGCGACGACCTCCAGCGGGCTCCCGCAGTCCGCGGTGAGCTCGGCGAAGGTGGCCGAGCCGAGCACGGCCAGCCGCTCGCGCAGCAGGGCGGCGTGCTCGGCCACCGACACCACGCCGGTGTGCAGGTGGCCCAGCCCGACGGTCGGCGGCGGCTTGGGCCGGAACACCGAGGCCGCCAGGTCGGCGAAGGTCGCCGGGTCCACCCCGAGCAGCACCTCGGGCAGCAGCGCGGCGAACCGCTCCTCCAGCGCCACCGAGCGCGGGAACCGGCGCTGCGCCCCGGCCTCCAGCTCCACGAACAGCCCGGCGACGCGCTTGTAGGCGCGGTACTGCAGCAGCCGGGCGAACAGCAGGTCGCGGGCCTCCAGCAGGGCCAGGTCCTCGGCGTCCTCGACCTCGGCGTCGGGCAGCAGCCGGGCCGCCTTCAGGTCGAGCAGGGTGGCCGCGACGACCAGGAACTCGGTGGTCTCGTTCAGGTCGGCGTCGTCGCCGAGGGCGGTGAGGTGGGCGATGAAGTCGTCGGTGACGGTGTGCAGGGCCATCTCGGTGATGTCCAGCTGGTGCTTGCCGATCAGCTGCAGCAGCAGGTCGAACGGGCCCTCGAAGTTGTGCAGCCGGACCTGGAACCGCGGCCGGACCGGTCCGGGGACCGGCAGGTCGTCCTCGACCAGCGTCACCGCGCGATGACCTCGCGGGCCAGCAGCCGGTAGGCGGCCGCCCCGGCGGACGCGGGCGCCCAGGTGGTGATCGGCTCGCCGGCCACGGTGGTCTCCGGGAACCGCACCGTGCGGTTGATCGTGGCCTCGAACACCAGCTCGCCGAACGCCTCGATGACGCGCTGGCGCACCTCGCGGGTGTGCAGGGTGCGCGGGTCGAACATGGTCGCCAGGATGCCGAGGATCTTCAGGTCCGGATTGAGCCGGTCGGTGACCTTGTCGATGGTGTCCATCAGCAGCGCCACCCCGCGCAGGCTGAAGAACTCGCAGGCCAGCGGGATCAGGATGTGGTCGGCGCAGGCCAGCGCGTTGATCGTGAGCAGGCCGAGCGAGGGCTGGCAGTCGATCAGCACGTAGTCGTAGCGGTCGAGCACCGGCTTGATCGCCCGGCCCAGGGCCTGCTCGCGGCCGACCTCGGTGACCAGCTGGACCTCGGCCGCGGACAGGTCGATGTTGCTGGGCAGCAGGTCCATGCCCTCGACCACGGTCGGCCGGATGATCTCGTCGATCTCCGCGTCGCGCTCCATGAGCAGGTTGTAGATGGTGGCGTCCAGCTCGTGCGCGGGCACGCCCAACCCGACCGAGAGGGCGCCCTGCGGGTCGAAGTCGACCAGCAGCACCCGGCGGCCGTACTCGGCGAGCGCGGCCCCGAGGTTGATCGTCGAGGTGGTCTTGCCGACGCCGCCCTTCTGGTTGGCCACGGCGACGATGCGGGCCGGGCCGTGCTCGGTCAGCGGCTCGGGCTCGGGCACCGCGGCCCGCGGCGTCGCGACGTCCTCCACCTCGGGGGCGTCCTCGAGCAGGTCGCGGTCGGCGGTGACGCCCATGTCGCCCCCGAACGGCTCCGGGCGCGCGTCCGGGGGCCGCGGTGTCTCCATGCCGGCTCCGGTCCTCTCGCGGGCGACCCTGGTCGTGGGCCGTCCGGGCAGCGTAGGAGGCGTCGGCGACGACCGGCAACGCGCCCCGCCGTGCGAGGGCCGGGAGATCCGCCGGCGGCGGGGGGCGCCGACCCGGCGGTGCTGCGGGGTCAGGCCAGGGCGCGGGGGTGGGAGGTGGCGTAGACCTCGCGCAGGGTGTCCACGGTGACGTGCGTGTAGAGCTGGGTGGTGCTGACCGAGGCGTGCCCGAGCAGCTCCTGCACCACCCGGACGTCGGCGCCGCCGGCCAGCAGGTGGGTGGCGAAGCAGTGCCGCAGGGTGTGCGGGGAGACCGGCACCGCACCAGCCACCCCGGAGACCTCGGCCGCCGCGCGCAGCACGTGCCAGGCGCTCTGCCGGGACAGCCGCCCGCCGCGGGCGTTGAGCAGCAGCGCCGGGGTCCCCCGGCCGCGGGCGGCCAGCGCCGGACGGGCCCGCACC
>DASQMQ010000214.1:0-2044 GCA_035645455.1 Pseudonocardia sp. | reverse complement strand
GGCGGTGGTCGGTGCTGTGGTCACGGAGCCCCCGAGCTCAGTTGGTAATGATTGTCATTTCTATCACCCGATGGTGAGCGGGGGAAGTCGGGGTGCTGCACCCACCCGTCGCCACGCGGGCCACCAGGTCCTCGCCACCGATGTCGCCGACGTCCACCCCGCCGAGGCGGACCGCGCCGGCGTCGGGGTCGGGGTCGGCGAAGCGGCCAGTCGACCTGCCGGTGGCCCGGCGGTCGATCTGGCCGGCGTCGCCCCGGACGCCCGGCTGGAGGTGCGCGGCGCCGTCGAGCCGGGGTCGGTGTCGAAGGGCGACGCGGTGCCGACCGCGATCGTCACCGGGGTCCGCGCCGTGCCGGCACCGGCCGACCCCTACGAGTACCGAGCCCGATTCCGCCGGGCGCCCGCTTCGACCGACACATGGAAATGGTATTCATGAAGCCATGTCCCGGCCGTCCGAGCACACGCCGAGCACGATGTCGGAGCGGATCGATCTCGACTGGGCCGGCTGGATGCGGCGGTACGACGCCCAGCTGCAGCGGTACGCCCCGGCCCGGGAGCGGTGCTTCGAGACGATCATCGACGTGGTCGGGGCGCTGGCCCCGGCGGACGCCGCGGTCCTGGACCTGGGGGCCGGTCCCGGTTCGCTCAGCACCCGGCTGCTGACCCGGCTCCCGGGCGCCACGTGCGTGGCGCTCGACGCCGACCCGGTGATGCTCGTGTTCGGGCGGCGGGCGGCGAGCGCGCAGCACACCGGTGTGGCCGAGCGGCTGCGCTGGGTGCGCAGCGACGTGGTCGACGAGGACTGGCGGGGGGCGGTGCGCGCGGCCGGGGTGGCACCGGTGCGCGCGGTGGTGTCGTCGACCGCGCTGCACTACCTCCCGCTTGCCGACCTCGTCCGGGTCTACCGCGAGGTGGCCGAGTTCCTGCCCGCGGGCGGTTGCTTCGTCAACGGGGACATGACGCAGCTCCCGCCCCACCTCGACCTGGTGCGCAGGGCGGTCGGCCGGGTGCGGGAGCGGCGGGAACAGGCCGCCCGGCAGGCCGGTGTGGAGGACTGGACCCGGTGGTGGAAGGCCTTCGAGCGCGCCTCCGCCGACGATGCCGAGCTGTCGGCGGCCTTCGCGGAGCGGGCGCGCAGCGCGGTGCTCGTGCGCGAACAACCGCGGCCGGTGGGCACCGCCTTCCACCTGGCCGCGCTGGCCGAGGCGGGGTTCGCAGAGGTCACCACGGTGTGGCAGGACCTGGAGGACGTCGTGCTGCTCGCGGTGCGGTGAGCCGCCCTGCCGGGGATTCCGCACCGGCTCGGGGGTCGAGCGCAGCGGTCACGGGCGGTTTCCCGGCGCGGTGGCGACGACGAGGTCGTCGTCGACCACCGGGGTGAAGCCCGCGGCGCTCAGCTCCTCGGTCAGTCCGGCGGCGGTGACGATCCACCAGTCGTACTCCGCGGTGGCGGTGGCGAGGACGGTGTCACCGCGGCGGGTGCGGTAGTCCATCCGCCAGCGCACCGAGTCCGGGCCGGTCGGCTCGGCGCGGCCGCGGCCCTCGTAGGTCAGCCCGGCGAGGGTGGGCCCGGACCACGGCGTGGCCGGGATCTCGACGGCGGCCGGCGGCGGCTGCAGGCTGAGCACCAGCGGGGCGTCCGGGGTGAGTCGGTGTACGAGTTCCGCCCACAGTGCGGTGCGCACCGACGGCGCGAGGTGGCCGACCATGTGCAGGCCGACAGCACCGGCCAGGCGCTCGGGCAGGGGGGCGTCGGCCGCGGCGCAGGGCAGCAGGGTGACGCGGTCGGTGGCGCTGCGGTCGGCGAGGCGGGCGAGCAGCACGGCGCGCAGCCCGGCCGAGGGCTCGACCAGCACGAGGTCGTTGTCCACGGTGTCCAGCAGGACGTCGGTGCCCAGCCCGGTGCCGGGTCCCAGCTCCAGCACCGGGCCCGCGCCGGCGTCGACGCCGGCCAGGGCGGCGGCCAGCCGCGGGCGCAGCGTCGTCCACAGGGGAGCGGAGAGCAGGTGCAGGTACTCCGCGGAGTCGGCGTACTCCTGGTAGC
>DASQMQ010000213.1:0-4043 GCA_035645455.1 Pseudonocardia sp. | reverse complement strand
CCGCCACCTCACCGGAGCCGGCGCCCTGGGCGCCGATCCCCGGGGCCAGCACCGGCCCGTTCACCGCCGACAGGTCCAGGCCGTGGTCGTGGGTCGCCCCGATCACCACCCCGACGTCGCCCAGCGGCTCGGCACCGGCGTTGCGCTCCGCGGCGGAGTCGACGATGCCCTGGGCGACGCTGCGCTCCCCGACCATCGCCTGCTGGACCTGCCCGCCCTCCGGGTTGGACGTGCGGGCCAGCACGAACACCCCGCGACCGGCGTCCGCGGCCGCGGACAGCGCCGGCTCCAGCGAGCCGAACCCCAGGTACGGCGACAGGGTCACCGCGTCCGCGCCGAGCGGGGCACCGACGGCGAGGTAGGCGTCGGCGTAGCCGTCCATCGTGGAGCCGACGTCGCCGCGCTTGACGTCGAGCAGGGTCAGCGTGCCCGACCCGGCGAACCCGGCCAGCAGCCGTTCCAGCACCGCGATGCCGGCCGAGCCGTGCCGCTCGAAGAACGCCGACTGCGGCTTGACCACGGCCAGCTGGCCGGCGAAGGCCTGCACGCAGGCGGTGGCGAAGCCGTCCAGCCCGTCCGGGTCGTCGGTCAGCCCCCACTCGGCCAGCAGCGCGGGGTGCGGGTCGATGCCCACGCACAGCGCGCCGTGCCGGGTGATCGCGGCGTGCAGCCGGGCGCCGTAGGCGCCGCCCGCGCTCACCCGCGGGCCTTGCGCAGCGCGGCGTGCGCGTCCTGCAGCGAGCGCACCCCGATCCGGCCGGCGATCATCGCCTCGATCCCCTGCACCGCGGCCGCGGCGCCCTGCACCGTGGTGATGCACGGGATGCCCCGCGACACCGCCGCGGCCCGGATCTCGTAGCCGTCCACCCGCGGTCCGGCGTTGCCGTACGGGGTGTTGATGATCATGTCGACGTCGCCGGCCAGTATCCGGTCGACCACCGTCTCCTCCCCCGTGCGCAGCCCCTCGCTGAACTTGCGCACCCCGGTCACGGCCACCCCGTGCCGGCGCAGCACGTCCGCGGTGCCCTCGGTGGCCAGCAGTTCGAAGCCCAGGTCGGCCAGCCGCAGCACCGGGAACATGATCGCGCGCTTGTCCCGGTCGGCCATCGACACGAACACCCGCCCCGAGGTGGGCAGCGAGCCGTAGGCCGCGGCCTGGGACTTGGCGAACGCGGCGCCGAAGGACGCGTCGAAGCCCATCACCTCGCCGGTGGACTTCATCTCCGGGCCGAGCAGCGGGTCGATGCCCTTGCCCTCCCGGGTGCGGAACCGGTGGAAGGGCAGCACCGCCTCCTTGACCGCGATCGGGGCGTCCGGGGGCAGGTCGCCGCCGTCGCCGGTGGCCGGCAGCAGGCCCTCCGCGCGCAGGTCGCGGATCGAGGCGCCGAGCATGATCCGGGCCGCGGCCTTGGCCAGCGGCACCGCGGTCGCCTTGGACACGAACGGGACCGTGCGCGACGCCCGCGGGTTGGCCTCCAGCACGTAGAGCGTCTCGCCGTGCAGGGCGTACTGCACGTTCAGCAGCCCGACCACCCCGATGCCGCGGGCGATGGCCTCGGTGGAGCTGCGCACCCGCTCCAGCACCCCGCGGCCCAGGGTGATCGGCGGCAGCGCGCAGGAGGAGTCCCCGGAGTGCACCCCGGCCTCCTCGATGTGCTCCATCACCCCGCCGAGGAAGACCTCCTCGCCGTCGCACAGCGCGTCGACGTCGATCTCCACCGCGTCGTCGAGGAACCGGTCGACCAGCACCGGGCGGTCCGGGCTGATGGTGGTCGAGCGGGCGATGTACGCGGCCAGCGTGGCCTCGTCGTACACGATCTCCATACCGCGCCCGCCCAGCACGTAGGACGGGCGGACCAGCACCGGGTAGCCGATCCGGTCGGCGATCTCGCGGGCCTGGCCGAAGGACACCGCGGTGCCGAACGCCGGGGCCGGCAGGCCCGCGACGCGCAGCAGCTCGCCGAACTCGCCGCGGTGCTCGGCCAGGTCGATGGCCGCGGCGGAGGTGCCCACCAGCGGCACGCCGGCCGCGGTCAGCCGCTGGGCCAGCCCGAGCGGGGTCTGCCCGCCCAGCTGCACGATCACCCCGGCCACGGTGCCCGAGGTCTGCTCGGCGTGCACCACCTCCAGCACGTCCTCGAGGGTGAGCGGCTCGAAGTAGAGGCGGTCGGCGGTGTCGTAGTCGGTGGACACCGTCTCCGGGTTGCAGTTGACCATGACGGTCTCGAACCCGGCCTCGCGCAGCGCCATCACCGCGTGCACGCACGAGTAGTCGAACTCGATGCCCTGGCCGATCCGGTTGGGCCCGGAACCCAGGATGAGCACCTTGGGCCGCTCGGTCTGCGGCTCGACCTCGCTCTCGGCGTCGGGGTCGGACTCGTAGGCGCTGTAGTGGTAGGGCGTGCGGGCGGCGAACTCGGCGGCACAGGTGTCCACGGTCTTGAAGACCGGGCGGATGCCCAGCCGGTGGCGCAGCAGGCGCACGCCGTCCTCGCCGGCGAACTCCGGGCGCAGCGCGGCGAGCTGGCGGTCCGACAGGCCGGCCCGCTTGGCCCGGCGCAGCAGCGGCGCGTCCAGCACCGCGGCGTCGACGATCTCCGCGCGCAGGTCGGTGAGCAGCGCGATCTGGTCGAGGAACCACGGGTCGATGCCCGAGGCGACGGCGACCTCGTCGACCGACGCGCCGCCGCGCAGCGCGCCCTCGACCGCGTAGACGCGGTTCTCGGTGGGCATCCGCAGCGCCGGCTCCGCGCACCAGAACTCGTCGTCCGGGTCGGGCGCGGTCCAGAACCCGGCCGCGGTGGTCTCCATCGAGCGCAGCGCCTTGTTGAACGCCTCCGGGAACGACCGGCCGATCGCCATCGCCTCGCCGACGCTCTTCATGGTGGTGGTCAGCTCCGGGTCGGCCCCGGGGAACTTCTCGAAGGCGAACCGCGGGATCTTGACCACCACGTAGTCCAGGGTCGGCTCGAACGCGGCCGGGGTCTCCCCGGTGATGTCGTTGCGGATCTCGTCGAGGGTGTAGCCCACGGCCAGCCGGGCGGCGATCTTGGCGATCGGGAAGCCGGTGGCCTTGGAGGCCAGCGCGCTGGACCGCGACACCCGCGGGTTCATCTCGATGACCACCAGCCGCCCGGTGTCCGGGTGCACCGCGAACTGGATGTTGCAGCCGCCGGTGTCCACCCCGACCGCCCGCAGCACGGCGATCCCGACGTCGCGCATGTGCTGGTACTCGCGGTCGGTGAGGGTCATCGCCGGGGCGACGGTGATCGAGTCGCCGGTGTGCACGCCCATCGGGTCGAGGTTCTCGATGGAGCAGACCACGACCACGTTGTCCGAGCGGTCGCGCATCAGCTCCAGCTCGTACTCCTTCCAGCCGAGCACCGACTCCTCGATGAGCACCTCGTGCACCGGGGAGGCGTCCAGCCCGGCGCCGGCCAGCCGGTCGAGGTCGCGGTCGTCGTAGGCCATCCCCGAGCCCAGTCCGCCCATGGTGAACGAGGGCCGGATGACCACCGGCAGGCCCAGCCGCTCGGCTGCCGCGCGCACCTCGTCCATCGAGTGGCAGACCGCGCTGCGCGGCACGTCGCCGCCGATCGACTGGACGATCTCCTTGAACTTGAGCCGGTCCTCGCCGCGCTGGATGGCCTCGATGTCGGCGCCGATCAGCTCCACGCCGTAGCGCTCCAGCACCCCGTTCTCGTGCAGGGCGACCGCGGTGTTCAGCGCGGTCTGCCCGCCCAGGGTGGCCAGGATGGCGTCCGGGCGCTCGGCGGCGATGATCTGCTCGACGAACTCCGGGGTGATCGGCTCGACGTAGGTGGCGTCGGCGAACTCCGGGTCGGTCATGATCGTCGCCGGGTTGGAGTTGACCAGCGAGACCCGGATGCCCTCGGCCCGCAGCACCCGGCAGGCCTGGGTGCCGGAGTAGTCGAACTCGCTCGCCTGCCCGATGATGATCGGCCCCGAGCCGATGACCATCACGTGCTCGATGTCGGTCCGCTTCGGCATCAGGCGTGCTTCCTCTCGGCCTGCATCAGGTC
>DASQMQ010000212.1:0-4663 GCA_035645455.1 Pseudonocardia sp. | reverse complement strand
CCGCGTCGCGGTGGTCGGTGGGGGTGTCGTCGGTCTGCTCACCGGGCTGCTGGCCCGCCGGCACGGCGCCGAGGAGGTCGTGCTCCTCGACCCGACCCCGCAGCGCCGCGCGGCCGCCGAGGGGTTGGGCCTGGCCGTGCTCGACCCGAACGGGGCTGACCCGGCGGTGCTGCTCAAGTCCCGCTGGCGGCACGCCCCCGGCGACCGCGGGGCCGACGTGGTGTTCCAGTGCCGTGGTCGGACCGCGGCACTGGCCCTGGCGCTGCGCCTGCTGCGGCCCCAGGGCACCGTCATCGACCTGGCCTTCTACAGCGACGACGGCTCGGCGCTGCGGCTCGGCGCGGAGTTCCACCACAACGGGCTGGGCGTCCGGTGCGCCCAGATCGGCCGGGTCCCGCGCGGCACCGCGCACCTCTGGGACCGCGAGCGGCTCTCCGCGGAGACCGTCGCGCTGCTGCGCGCGCACGGGTCGGCGGTGCGCGAGCACGTGGTCACCGACGTGCTGCCGCTGGACGACGGCCCGGCCCTGCTGGCCGACCTGGCCGCGCGCCGCCGGCACGTCATCCAGGCGGTGCTGACCGTCGAGCGGTAGCGGCACCGCCCGGTTGTCCGGAGCGCGGCGGGGCACCCCGGAGCGCTCCTGCCTGCTGACCGAGGCGCTGCGCAGCGGGCTGCGCTCCGCGCAGCGGTGTGGAGCTGATCGGCGGCGTGCACCGGACCACCGGCGCACTGGCCCGACGACCTCGCCGCCGTGGCCGGCCTCGGCGTCGGGCACCTCCTGGTGCGCTTCCCGCCGGGCACGGCGAGCGACCGCATCCCGGAGATCATGGCCGGAGTGCACTGAACGGGTGAGCGGCCAGGGGTGCCGTTCTCGGAGCGTGAGAGTTGCCCGGCGCCTCGGGGGTGCGAGGATGGGCCGGTGGACGCGCGGACCAGGCACCACGTCACGATGGCGGGCCCCGAGGACGGCCCGCTGCTCCTGCTCGCCCACGGGTTCGGCTGCGACCAGAACATGTGGCGACTGGTGACCCCGGTCCTGGCCCGGACCTGCCGGGTGGTGGCGTTCGACTTCCCCGGCGCCGGCGGGTCGGACGCCGCGGGGTGGAGCGCCGAGCGCTACTCGACCCTGCACGGCTACGCCGAGGACGTCGCGCGGCTCTGCCGCGAGCTGGACCTGCGCGACGTGGTGTACGTCGGGCACTCGGTGAGCGCGATGACCGGGGTGCTGGCCGCCCGGCTGGTGCCGGAGCGGGTGCAGCGGCTGGTCCTGGTCACCCCGTCGCCCTGCTACATCGACGACGGGGACTACCGGGGCGGGTTCAGCCGGGCCGACATCGACGAGCTGCTGGAGTCGCTGGAGAGCAACTACCTGGGCTGGTCGGCGGCCATGGCCCCGGTGATCATGGGCAATCCGGACCAGCCGGAGCTGGGCCGGGAGCTGACCAACAGCTTCTGCCGGATGGACCCGCGGATCGCCCGGGTGTTCGCCCGCGCCACCTTCCTGTCCGACCACCGCGCCGACCTGCCCGACGTGCGGGTGCCCACGCTGGTCCTGGAGTGCGCCCAGGACGTCATCGCCCCGCCCGAGGTCGGCGCGTACGTGCACCGGAACATCCCGGGCAGCACCCTGGTCACGCTGGACGCCACCGGGCACTGCCCGCAGCTCAGCGCCCCGGAGCAGACGGCCGCGGCGATCCTGTCGTTCCTCGGCGCCACCCGGTGACCGGCCGGTCGGCGCCGGTGCCGGGCGCTGCCGTGGCGGACGCCCCGGTGACCGGGGACCCGCGCCGGGCCGTGGTCGACGGGGCCGTGGCCGCCGAGGACGCCGCCTCCGCGGAGCTGTACGAGCACGCCCCGTGCGGGCTGGCGTCCACGCTGCCCGACGGCACCGTCGTCCGGGTCAACGCCACGCTGCTGGGCTGGCTCGGCCACGCCCGCGCCGACCTGCTGGGCCGCCGCCGGTTCTCCGACCTGCTCACCGTGGGCGGGCGCATCCACTACGAGACCCACCTCGCGCCGCTGCTGAGCATGCAGGGCGGGGTCGGCGGGATCGCGGTCGACCTGCGCGCGGCCGACGGCCGGCGGCTGCCGGTCCTGCTGGCGTGCACCGCGGCCCGCAGCGCCGCCGGCGCGCCGACCCGCATCCGGATCGCGGTGTTCGAGGCCAGCGACCGGCGCAGCTACGAGGTCGAGCTGCTGCGGGCCCGCCGCGACGCCGACGAGGAGCGCGACCGGATCCAGCGGTTGGTCACCGTGCTCCAGCAGACGCTGCTGCCGCCGCGGCTGCCCGAGGTGCCGGGCGCCGAGGTCGCCGCGTACTACCACCCGGCGTCGCTGGACGAGGTCGGCGGCGACTTCTACGACGTGTTCCGGCTGCCCGACCGCCGGTGGGGGTTCTTCCTCGGCGACGTCTGCGGCAAGGGCGCCGCCGCGGCCGCGCTGACCTCGCTGACCCGCTACACACTGCGCTCGGCCGCCGCGCACGACCCGGACCCGGTCGAGGTGCTGCGCAACCTCAACTCGGTGCTCGCCCAGGAGGAGGGCAGGGTCGGCCCGCGGTTCTGCACGGTCGTGTTCGGGGTGCTGGCCGCGGACGCCGCCACGATGGTGCTGGCCGGCGGCGGGCACCCGTCGCCGCTGGTCCTGCGGGCCGACGGCAGCGCGGGGGTCGTCGACCTGGTCGGCGGGCAGCTGGTCGGGGTGCTCCCGCGGCCGGTGTTCACCCGCGCCGAGCTGCGCCTGGCCCCGGGCGACACGGTGCTGCTCCACACCGACGGGCTGACCGAGGCGCGGGTGGACGCCGACCGCACCCGGTACGACGAGGACGACCTGCTGCGGTTCGTCGGGACGCTGGCCCCGGCGTCGCCCGCGGCCACCGTCGCGGCGCTGGCCGGGGTGCTGGACGGGTTCGGCGACGGGCTGGACGACGACGCCGCGCTGCTGGCCATCGGCCGCCTGCCCCGCGCGGGTACCCCTGTCCCTCCGCAGGGGGACGGCCGGGACCACCCGGCCTGACAGCCTCGGGTGACCGCGGCCGACCACGCCGGCCACGCCCCCGGCCACCACCGCAGCCGGGCCGCCGGGGCGGTCAGCCGGTGACCAGCACCAGCATCCGCCGGACGTCGGCGTGCAGCTGCTCGGGCGCGCCCTGCACCCCGCTCAGGTGGCGCAGCAGGGCCTGCTGGAACAGCCCGTCGAACGCCGCGTAGGCCGCCGACCGGGGCAGCGCCGGGACGCCGTCGACGAGCTCGGCGTAGCGGCCGACCACCCGGGCGATCATGTCCTCCAGGATCGCGTCGATCTCGCTGACGTCGGCCCGGAACGAGGTCTCGAACAGTGCCTGGGAGCGCAGGTCGTACCAGAGTCGGTGCATGTGGCCGTCGGCCACCAGCGTGCCGGCCATCGCCCCGGCGAACCCCTCGGCCAGGTCTTCGGGGGTGCGGGCCCGGACGACGACCTCGTCGTAGCGGCGCACGCAGACCGCCTTGTAGCGGCGCACGCAGTAGGTGATCAGCTCGACCTTGTCGCGGAAGTAGTAGTGCAGCACCCCGTGCGAGAAGGCCGAGTTCTGCGCGATCTCGCGCAGGCTGGTGCGGGCGTAGCCGAGCTCGGACAGGGTCTGCAGCGCCGCGTCCGCGAGCTCGCGGCGGCGCTCCTCGAACTTGTCGACCCGCTCGGTCGTGACCGTCATCGAGGCGCAGCGTAACCGACACCCCCGACCTCGACACCCGTCCAGGATCTCTCGCCAGCTGTCGGCGTCGGGCGCGTCCCGGCGCAGCTTCCGGCGCGTTCGACCGGGTCGGATGGACCGCTCGGCGCTGGCGCGGGTCCGGCCGGCCGGGATCATGCCAGAGTCCGCGTGTGTCGATGCCGGTCAACCGCTTCCACGTCAGCCAGAAGGTCACGCTGATGGTCAACCGCTACCAGGTTCTCGGGGCCAACCCGGACGGCAGCGAGGGCCCGCTGCTCGCCTTCGCCCAGCAGAAGCGGGCGAAGCTGAAGGAAGAAGTGATCTTCTACGCGGACGAGTCGCGGTCCCGGCCGGTGTTCTCGTTCAAGGCCCGCCAGCGCCTGGACGTGCACGCCGAGCACGACGTCCTCGACGAGCACGGCCGCCCGATCGGCTCCTTCGCGAAGAAGTTCGGCAAGAGCCTGCTCCGCTCCACCTGGGAGCTGCGCGGTTCCGGCGGCCTGGTGGCGACCGGCCAGGAGCGCCGCCCGGTGATCGCGGTGCTGCGCCGGCTCTGGACCTTCCTGCCCGTGGTCGGCGACCTCTGGGTCCCGTTCGTCTTCCACTTCGACTTCCACGACGACGCCACCGGCGCGCCCGTGCTGACCAGCGAGCGGGTCAAGTCCATCCGCGACCGCTACGTGGTCACCGTGTCCGACCCGCGGGTGGACTTCCGGGTGGCGGCGTCGATGGCGGTGGCGCTGGACGCCCTGCAGAGCCGCTGACCGGTGCGCCGACCGGGTCCGCCGGTCAGCGGCGCAGGGTGAGCAGCTGCTCGAAGAAGCCGCCGACGCCCCGCGCGCGGTCGACCAGGTGGATCTCCAGGATCCAGTGCGCCCGCCGGCCGGCGGCGTCGGTGCGGCGCATCGGGTGGTCGCTGCCCGGGGCGAGGTAGCTCTCGATGCGCTCGCCGTCGATCGACTCGTGCGGGAA
>DASQMQ010000211.1:0-6111 GCA_035645455.1 Pseudonocardia sp. | reverse complement strand
GGCCGCGGTCGGCCCGGGCCGCTGATCGGTCCCCCCGGCGTGGGGGAGCGCCGAAGCGGGCGCCGACCCCTAGGCTGCGCGCATGGCGCGGTACTTCGACGTACACCCGGTGGATCCCCAGCGACGGGCCATCACGCAGGTCGTCGACATCGTCCGGTCCGGGGGACTGATCGCCTACCCCACCGACTCGTGCTTCGCGCTGGGCTGCCAGGTCGGCGACCGGGACGGGCTGGACCGGATCCGCAAGATCCGCGACCTCGACGAGAAGCACCACTTCACCCTGGTCTGCAAGGACTTCGCCCAGCTCGGGCAGTTCGTGCACATCGGCAACACGGTGTTCCGCGCGGTCAAGGCGGCCACCCCCGGCCGCTACACGTTCATCCTGCCGGCCACCCGCGAGGTGCCGCGCCGGTTGCTGCACCCCAAGAAGAAGACCGTGGGCGTGCGCATCCCCGACCACCCCGTGGTGCAGGCCCTGCTGGCCGAGCTGGGCGAGCCGCTGCTGTCGTCCACCCTGCTGCTGCCCGACCAGGACGAGCCGATGACCGTCGGCTGGGAGATCAAGGAGCGGCTGGACTCCGGTGTGGACGCGGTGATCGACTCCGGGGACTGCGGCACCGAGCCGACCACGGTGATCGACTTCTCCGGGGACGAGCCGGAGATCGTCCGCCGGGGAGCGGGTGACACTACGCCGTTCGAGTAGCCACGACCGCCCCCCGACAGCGGTGCGCGGGTCGTCGTGTGTGGACGGCCGCCCGGCGACGGGACCGGACGGCCCGGTCTTCGGGTGGTCCCCGGTGGGCTACCGTGCCTCCCGGTCCGGCGCTGGTCACAGCACCTGGGCCGCCCGTCGCAGGCAGCCGCGCCCTGAGCGCAGCCCGCGCACGGTCGGCCGGCTGGGCGCGGGTGGCAGGTAGCGTGCCCAGCCAGGACATGCGGTCGACGTCGCTCGCCAGGGGAACCGGCGGCACTCCCACGGTGGCGCGTGGGCGGGCGGCACGACCGCATCGACTAGTTCGAGAGGACCGACTGGTGGTCGACAGGATGTTCGCGTCCGAGGGCGACTCGGTGAACGTCGGGCGCCTCGGAACCACGGCGCACGCCGAGCGCTGGGACGAGGGCCGGGGCGCCCGGTCGTCGGGCGGTGACGAGGCGACCGCCTGGATGGCCCGGCGGCTGCAGGGCCGGCTGGACCGCCAGCAGTGGCTGCTCGACCAGCACCTGCACGCCCAGCCCTCGGTGGTGCCGGAGCTGCTCGAGCTGAACCGGCGGATGCGCCGTGACACCGAGGTGCTGCAGATGCTCGGCGGCGAGGAGCCGGGGCTGCGCCCCACCGCGCCCCGCCGGCTGTCCGACACGCTCACCGAGGCGGTGTCCGGCGCCGACGAGCCGAGCCGGATCGCGGTCCGCTCCGCCCCCGCCGCCGCCATCGCCCCCGCCGCGTCCGTCGAGTTCGCGCACGTGCTCAGCGCCGCGCTGGACCACGTCACGCTGGCCTACCCCGACGCCCGCGTCGACCTGACCGCCCGGGTCGAGGCGCTGGGCGGGATCACCGTGGACGTCGCGGTGGACGGCGCGCTGCGCCACGACCCGGACGGCCCCGACGGCCGCGGCACGCGGCTGGTCGCCGAGCAGCTGTCGACGCGCGCGCGGACCGGCGTCGAGCTGGGCCGCCCGCTCGGCCCGCCGCCGGCCACGTCCGGGCTGGTGCTCAGCGTGCACTGCCCGGCCGCGGAGGTGTCGGTCGACGAGCCGGTGTGGCCCTCGCCCTCGACGTCGGGCGGGTTCCGGGTGCGTCCGCACAGCACCGGCGCCACCCCCGCGGTGCGCACCAACGGCTTCGGCCACACCCCCGACCAGTCGGGCGGGTTCTACGGCGACGACGGTCCGGTCGGCTCGGGCACCGGTGGCTTCCGGGCCACGGGCCCGGGCGAGAGCACCGGCAGCGGCCGGGCCGCCGCCTACGACGACGGCTACGGCAGCGACCGCAGCCCGGCCCACCGCGGCGAGTACGCGTTCGACGCCCGCACGGGTGACTACCGCGGCGAGTACGGCCGTGATCGCGATGGTGATCACGGCGATGACTACGGCCGCACCGACCTCGGCGGCCCGAGCTACGCCGACGACCCGCTGGGCATCGGCAGCTACCGCAGCCGGCCGCCGGAGGAGCCCGCCGGCTCCGACGGCGGCTACCCCGGCAGCGGGTACACCGACGTCGGGTACCCGGGCAACGGCTACCCCGACCCCGGGTACGGGAACACCGGGTACCGGGAGAACGGGTACCGGGACAACGGCTACCCCGCCAACGGCTACCCCGACACCGGGTACCCGGGCAACGGCTACCCCGACGACGGGTACGGCCAGGGCGGCTACGGCGGCAACGGTCACCAGAACGGCAACGGCTACCCGGCCAACGGCTACCCGGCCAACGGGGCCCCGGCCAACGGCTACCCGACCAACGGCAACGGTGCCGACCAGTTCGGTGCCTCCTCGCTGACCGGGTCGTCCCTGCCGACCTACCAGCCGTCGCGGTCCTCGCAGGTCGACGAGCTGTTCGGGCCGATCATCGACCTGCCCATCGAGCCGATGGACGACCGGTTCGCCACCCCGATCTTCGAGGCCATCGCCTCGGCCTGGTTCCGCGACGAGCCCGAGGAGGCCCCCGACGGGCGCCGCCACGACAGCCTGGACTGGGAGTCGCCCAACGACGCGGAGTGGCGCGCCGCGGCCGAGCGCGCGGCCAGCACCCCGACCGCGGAGTCGCTGACCGCGACCGGGCTGCCCCGCAGGCGGCCGGGCGGCCAGCTGGTGCCGCCGCCGCTGTCGCGCCGCCCGGCGCCGGCCACCGGACCGGCCGAGCGGGTGCCCGACCGCGTCCGCGACCGGCTCAGCACCTACCAGCGGGGCCTGCGCCAGGGTCGCCACCGCGCCCCCGGCGAGCGCTCGGAGTTCGGCGAGTGGTGAGCTGACCGGCGTGCGAGGCTGGCCGGCATGGACGACGCCGCCCGGTCCGCCACCCCGGTCACCGATCCACCCGGTTCCGACCCGGGCCCCGACCCGGGCTCCGACCCGGGTTACGACGTTGCGGCGGTGCGCGAGCGGTTCCCCGCGCTGCGCGCCGGCTACGCCCACTTCGACGGGCCGGGCGGCTCGCAGACCCCGGACGCCGTCGCCGCGGCCGTCGCCGCCGCGCTGACCGCGCCGCTGGCCAACCGCGGGCAGATCAGTGCGGCCGAGCGGAGCTCCGACGCGATCGTGCTCGCCGCCCGCGCGGCGATGGCCGACCTCCTCGGCGCCGACCCGCGCGGCGTCGTGTTCGGCCGCAGCATGACCCAGCTGACCTACGACCTGGCGCGCACCCTGGCCGCCGGCTGGTCACCGGGGGACGAGGTGGTGGTCACCCGGCTCGACCACGACGCGAACATCCGGCCGTGGGTGCAGGCCGCGCAGCGGGTCGGCGCGGTGGTCCGGTGGGCCGGGTTCGACCCGGCCACCGGGGAGCTGACCGCCGACGACGTGGCCGCGGTGCTGTCCGGGCGGACCCGGCTGGTCGCGGTGACCGCGGCGTCGAACCTGATCGGCACCCGCCCGCCGGTGCGCGCGATCACCGACCTGGCCCACCGGGCCGGGGCGCTGACCTACGTGGACGGGGTGCACGAGACCGCGCACGCCGCGGTGGACGTGGCCGCGCTGGGCGCGGACTTCTACGCCTGCTCGCCCTACAAGTTCCTCGGCCCGCACTGCGGCACCCTGGCCGCGGCCCCGGACCTGCTGGAGTCGCTGCACCCCGACAAGCTGGCCCCGGCCACCGACGCCGTGCCCGAGCGGTTCGAGCTGGGCACCCTGCCCTACGAGCTGCTGGCCGGCACCACCGCGGCGGTCGACTTCCTGGCCGACATCGCGCCCGGCACCGCCACCGACCGGCGGACCCGGCTGGCCGCCTCGATGGCCGCGGTGACCGCGCACGAGGACCGGCTGCGGGCCCGCATCGAGGCCGGCCTGGCCGCGCTGCCCGGCGTCACGGTGTACTCCCGGGCCACCCGGCGCACCCCGACCCTGCTGCTGGGCGTGGCCGGTGCCGCCCCGGCCCGGGTCTACCGGTACCTGGCCGAGCGCGGGGTCAACGCCCCGGCCGGCTCGTTCTACGCCCTGGAGGCCTCGCGGTGGCTCGGCCTCGGTGACGGCGGCGCGGTGCGCGTCGGGCTGGCCCCCTACGTCGACGACGGCGACGTCGACCGGCTGCTCGACGCGCTGGGCGGGTTCGTCGCGGCGCTGCGCGCGGGTCAGCTCCCCGACCCGGCCTGACGGCGGGCCTGGAAGCGGCGGAACAGCGGCGGCAGGTAGCGCAGCATCAGGGTGGACCAGGTCAGGTGGGTGAGCATCGGGGCCTGGATGCCGCCCGTCGCCCGCCGCTGCAGCGCGAACAGCGCCCCCATCGCCGCCGAGGCCAGCACCAGCGCCGGGTTGCGGGTGGCCACCGTGGCCAGGATGTAGCCACCGGTGGAGGTGACCACCGGGCTGTGCCGGCCGGCCGCGGCGTAGAGCGCGCCGCGGAAGAACACCTCCTCGGCCGCACCGTTGGCCAGGGTGGTCACCAGCACCAGCCGGTCGGAGCCCTGGAACGCGTACTCCAGCACCGAGGAGATCGCCCGGTCCAGCAGCGGGATGTGCCGGCAGAGCAGCGCCCCGCCGTAGAACACCCCGAAAGCGCCCGCGCCGACCAGCACCGGGACCAGGACCGGGCGGTGCAGCATCGCGTCCCCGGCCGGCGACCGGCGCTGCGCGCGGCCCAGGTGCAGCGGCCCGGAGACCAGTCCGCCGACCACCCAGGTGGCCGCAGTGGCCAGGGTGAGGCCGTAGAACTGGGGCGAGCCGGGGCGGGTGGACAACCCGGCGCCGAGCAGCGTCGCCCCGGTGAGCGCGGTGCCGACGACCACCCGCCGGCGCCGGTGGAACGCGGCGTCGGTCTCGCGGTGGTCGCGCGGCACCTTCTCGGTCAGCCAGCGGGGGAGCGCCGCCAGCACCCGGTCGCCCAGGTCGGTCGCGGGCACCGTCACCGCGAACCGCCCCGCCGGGCCGCCCGCCGGTCCCGTGCGCGCTCGGCGAGGGCCTGCAGCACCGCGCTGTCGTAGTCCATCGGCTCGAACGGGACCAGGTGGCGGATGCTGTCGTCGCGCACGACCACCTCGTTGGTCATCGAGTCGATCAGCGCCCGGCCGGTCTGCCGGTCGACCGAGGTGACCAGCGCCAGCCAGCGCGAGGACAGCCGCGGCGACAGCAGCGGCACCGGGACCACCAGCATCGTCCGGCCCTCGATGTCGGCGACCCGGCGCATCATCTCCAGGTACTCCAGCACCTCCGGGCCGCCCACGTCGAAGGCGCGCCCGGCGGTGCGCGGTTCGTCGAGCACGCCGACCAGGTAGCGCACCACGTCGGTGACCGCGATCGGCTGGGTGCGGGTGTGCACCCAGCGCGGGGTCACCATCGCCGGCAGGTGCTCGACCAGCTGGCGGGTCAGCTCCCAGGAGATCCCGCCGTGGCCGACCACGATCCCGGCCCGCAGGGTGGTCACCGGGACCCCGGCGCCGCCGAGCAGCTTCTCCACCTCGCGGCGGCTGCGCAGGTGCTCGGACAGGTCGTCGCGGTCGTCGCCGAGCCCACCGAGGTAGACGATGCGCTCGACCCCGGCGTCGGCGGCGGCCCGGGCGAAGGTGCGGGCCGCGTCGGCGTCGCGCTCGGCGAAGGCGGCCTGGTCCAGGGAGTGCACAAGGTAGTAGGCGACCGCGCAGCCGTCCAGCGCGGCGCGCAGGGACGCGCCGTCGTGGACGTCGCCGGGGACCGGGTCACCGGCTCCGGTGTAGCTCTCCGGGCGGCGGGTCATCGCCCGCACCTCGTGGCCGGCCTTCTCCAGGGCGGGTCCGAGCCGCCCGCCGACGAAACCGGACGCCCCGGTCAGCAGCACGCGCATGACCACACTCTCTCCCGCCGGGGCCGGCCCCGCGAGCCGGGACACCGGTCCGGGGGATCGCCGCAGCCGGCCCGGGCCCGGGTGTGCTCGAAGATCAGATTGGTCTCGGTGCCGGCCACGGCCAGGTCCCGGTTGAGCACGTC
>DASQMQ010000210.1:0-2041 GCA_035645455.1 Pseudonocardia sp. | reverse complement strand
CGCGCAGGCGATCGGCGCGCAGATGCTGGCCGCGCGGGTGAGCCTGGTCCGCGCCGGGTCCACCGACGTGCTCGGCGAGGGCCGGGTCACCGCGACCTGGACCGACGACACCGCGCTGTCCACCCGGATCAGCCGCCAGGTCGCGCACTTCACCGGCCAGGCCGAGCTGGCCGAGGCCATCCAGGACGGGCTGGCCGCCCGCCGGGCCGGCGACGAGCGCACCGCGACCGCCCGGCTCGGCCGGGCGGTGGCGCTGGCCGCCGAGTCCGGCAACGACGACACCGCCCGGCTGCTGGAACGCGTGGTGGAGGTGGTCGACGCCCCGAGCGGCACGGTCCGGCTGCGGGCCGGGGTGGACAAGGCCGACGAGATGACCCTGGACACCCGGTCGACCAAGACCGTCCGGGTCCGGGGAACGGCCTGAGCCGGTGACCACCTGTCCGGCCGGGCACGACTCGGCCACCGACGACTACTGCGACGTGTGCGGCCTGGCCGTCGAGGCGCCGACGGCGCCGTTCCCCGCGCCACCACCGCCCGTCCCGGCGGTCGAGACCTGCGCCCGGTGCGGGGCCGAGCGGCCCGGCCGGTTCTGCGAGGAGTGCGGGCACGATGCCGCCCTCCCGGTACCCGGGCCCGAGGCCGGGGCACCGGGGGAGGCCCCGGCGGCTGGTCCGGACCGGGCCGTCCCGAGCGCGTGGACCGCGGTGGTGCGGGCCGACCGGGCCTGGTTCGAGGAGGTGCGCCACCGGGAGGGCCCGGACGCCGCATCGGTGGAGTTCCCCCGGTACTGCCCGGAGCGCCGGTTCGAGCTGACCGGCGGACAGGTGGCGATCGGGCGGCGCAGCCGCTCCCGCGGCACCGCCCCGGAGATCGACCTGTCCGGCCCGCCGCTGGACCCGGGGGTGTCCGCCCAGCACGCGCTGCTGCTGGCCCGCCCGGACGGCGGCTGGGACCTGGTCGACCTCGACTCCACCAACGGCACCTCGATCGGCGACACGGACGAGCCCATCGCCCCGCACACCCCGGTCCCGCTGGCCGACGGCGACCGGATCCGGCTCGGGGCCTGGACCACCATCACCGTCGGCCGGCCGGGTCAGTCCCGGTAGCGCGCCGGTGGGGGTGGCGGCACCGGGTCCAGCTGCTCGCCGAGCCAGCGCTGGAAGCTCTCCTCCAGGCTGCCGTCGTCGCGCCCGCGTTCCAGCACGGCGTTGACGAAGCGGACCAGGTCCGGGCTGTCCGGGCTGATCCCGACGCCGTACCGGGCGGTGTCCAGCGCCCGGCCGACCACCTCGGTCTGCGGGTCCTGCGCGGCCAGCCCGGCCAGGATCACGTCGTCGCTGGAGACCGCGGCCACCTGGCCGGCCTGCATCCGGATCACGCAGTCCGGGATGCTGGCCTCGGTGACCACCTCCAGCTCCAGCGGCAGCGCCGCCAGCGCGCGCTCGGTGGTCGAGCCGGTCGAGGTGCACACCCGGGCACCGGCGAGGTCCTCGACCTCGCGCACCCCGGCCCCGACCGGCACCAGCAGCCGCTGCGTCGCCTCCTGGTAGGCGCTGGAGAACTCCACGGTGCGCTGCCGGGCGCAGGTGATGGTGAAGTTGTTGACCACCACGTCGACCTGCTTCTGCTCGACCGCCCGGACCCGGTCGGCGATGTCGAACACGACGAACTGCACCCGGCCGGGATCGCCGAAGATCGCAGTGGCGATCCGCCGGACGATGTCGATGTCGCTGCCGGCCAGTTCCCCGGTCAGCGGGTTGCGGTAGCCGACCAGGTACTTGCCCTGGTCGACCCCGGCGATCAGCCGGCCGCGGGCGGCGATGGCGGCCATCGTCGAGCCCGGCGGCATCGCCCCCGGCGGCGGGAGCGGCCCGTCCGGGGCCAGGCTCTCCCGGACCTCCGTGCACGGCGCGGCCGGCGCGGCGGCGGCCGGCGCGGCGGGCGCCGGAGGTGGGCCCGCGGTGGCCGGGGCGTCGGTCGGGATCAGCACGGTGCCCAGGGCGAGCACGGCGGCCACGGCCAGGTAGACCGCCGGCCGGCG
>DASQMQ010000209.1:0-9085 GCA_035645455.1 Pseudonocardia sp. | reverse complement strand
GGGACCGGGGCTCCCGGGCGGCCGGACGGGCGGGCGACTCCGGTTCGCACCGGGCGCTCACCGAGACCGGCGCACACCGGGTGGCGCGATCGACCGGATCCGGCTCGCACCGGGCCGTCACCGGCACCGGCAGACGCCGCGCATCGCGATCGACCGACTCCGGGAGCGACACCGGCGCCACCGAGGTCCTGCGCAGCCGAGCGGCCGCGGACACCGGGCAGACGACCGGCGCCGGACGGGCAGCGCGGCGCCGGTCCCGTCCGGTGGAGCCGGCCACCGGGCACGGCCACGGCCACGGGCACGGCCACGCCCCGCCGAGCGGGCGCCGGGTGCGGATGCTGATCGCCGCGCTGCTGGTGCCGTGCGCCCTCGCCACGCTGGTCGGGCTGGTGCTGCTGTGGCCGGCCGGCGGGACGCCCACCCCGCCACGAGCGCTGTCGGCCGAGCCGGTGCGGGCCACCGTCACGCAGACCACGGCGTCGGACTGCTCGCCCGGCTCGGGCGCCGGCGGGTGCGTGACCCTGCTGCTGGCGATGCAGGACGGCCCGCGGCCCGGCGCGGACCTGCTGCAGGTGCTGCCGGTGGAGCCCGGAACACCGCGGTTCGCCGTCGGCGACGCGGTCGTGCTGGGCTGGTCCGGCGCCGATCCCACCGATCCGGGCTCCTACCAGGTGGTGGACTTCCAGCGGGGCACCCCGCTGATCTGGCTGGCCGGGGCGTTCGCCGCGGCGGTGCTGCTGCTGGGGCGCTGGCGGGGGCTGGCCGCGCTGGCCGCGCTGGCGCTGAGCTTCGCGGTGCTGCTGCTCTTCGTGCTGCCGGCGATCCTGGCCGGCAGCGATCCCCTCGCGGTGTCCGTGGTGGGCGCCGGACTGATCATGTTCGCGGTGCTCTACCTGACCCACGGGCCGTCCGCGCGGACCTCGGTCGCGGTGCTGGGCACCCTGCTGTCACTGGCCCTGATCGCCGGGCTGGGCGCGGCGTTCTCCGCGGCCACCTCGCTGACCGGGCTGGACGACCAGACCACGAACCTGATCGCCTCCCTGGACGCCGGGGTCGACGCGCGCGGTCTGCTGCTGGCCGGGGTCGTGATCGGCGCGCTGGGCGTGCTCGACGACGTGACGGTGACCCAGACCAGCGCGGTGTGGGAACTGCGCCGGGCCAACCCGGCGCTCGGCGCGCCCGCGCTGTTCGGCTCGGCCATGCGGATCGGCCGCGACCACGTGGCGTCGGCGGTGAACACCCTGGTGCTGGCCTACGCCGGTGCGGCGCTGCCGCTGATGCTGCTGTTCTCGCTGTCCGGGCGGCCGCTGGGCGACGTGGTCACCTCGCAGGACGTGGCCACCGAGGTGGTGCGCACGCTGGTCGGCAGCATCGGCCTGGTCGCCTCGGTGCCGATCACCACCGCGCTGGCCGCGGCCGTGGCCAGCCGGGAGAAGGTCGTCCCGCCCGACCCGACCGCCTGAGCCCGACCGGCTCAGGGAGCGCGGGCCAGCAGGGACGCCTCGCCGTCCCCCTCGCGGTGGGCGAGCACCCGCAGCCCGCTGAACGCGGCAGCCAGCTCCCCGGGCTCCGCGCGGAACGGGCCGTCCCCGCCCACCCGGGACAGCACCGTGATCGCCAGCAGTCCGCCCGGCGCCAGTGCGCCCGCCAGGTCCGGGTAGCGCCGCGGGTCGCGGAACCGCTGGCAGACCACCACCTGGTAGGCGCCGGCCAGGCCGGGCGGCAACCCGTCGTCGAGATCGTGGTGCCACCAGCGGACGGCCTGGGCGACCCGGTGCGCGGCGGCGAGTCCCGCGCCGGTGCGCAGCGCCACCGGCGAGACGTCGACGGCGTCCACGGCCAGCCCGCGCCCCGCCAGCCACACCGCGGCCGCTCCGCGCCCGCACGCGACGTCGAGTGCCCGACCGGCGGGCGGGAGCAGGTCCTGATGGCCGCTCAGCGCGTCCGGCGGAGCGGGCTCGGGCAGCCCGTCGGCCGTCGCGTGGCGCCGGTCCCAGCGCGCCCGGTCCTCCCCCGCCATGCCGCCAGCGTAGGTCTCGGCGCCGGGGCGGCCGGACCCCAGGCCCGGTCCGGACCTGGACGGTGACCGGCAGAGCCCCCCGATGGTCGGGCGCGCGGCGCAGCGACGGACGCTGGACGACGCCGCGGCCGCGGTCGTCGCGGGCGGGGTCGGCGCCGTGCTGCTGGTCGCGCTGGCCGCGATCGGCGTGCTGGCCGGGGAGCCCGGCCGTCGGCGGGCGGCGGTCAGCCCAGCCGGCTGAGCACCTGCTCGACGATCTCGGCCAGCGGCACGTCGTCCTGGCCGCCGGCCCGCAGGTCCTTGACCCCGACCGTGCCGGCGGCGAGGTCGCGCTCCCCGGCCACCAGCGCGAGCCGGGCCCCGGATCGGTCGGCGGCCTTCATCGACCCCTTCATCCCGCGCCCGCCGTAGGCCAGGTCGACCCGCACGCCGGCCCGGCGCAGCCGGGCGGCCACCGGCACCAGGGCCGCCATCGCGGCCGCCCCGAGTGGCACGCCGAACACCTCGCAGCGGGCCGCCGACCACGGTGCCACGCCCTCGGCGCGGCAGGCCAACAGGGTCCGGTCCACGCCGATGCCGAAGCCCACCCCGGCCAGCGGCTGCCCGCCCAGGGTGGCCATCAGCCCGTCGTAGTGCCCGCCGCCACCGATACCGGACTGCGCGCCCAGGCCGTCGTGCACGAACTCGAAGGTGGTCTTGGTGTAGTAGTCCAGCCCGCGCACCATCCGGGGGTTGGGCAGGTAGGCCACGCCGAGGGCGTCCAGGTGCGCCAGCACCGCGGTGTGGTGCTCGGCGGCGGCCGCCGACAGGTGGTCGACCAGCAGTGGGGCGTCGGCCACCAGGGCCCGCACCTCGGGGCGCTTGTCGTCGAGCACCCGCAGCGGGTTGAGCCGGGCCCGGGCCCGGGTGGGCTCGTCGAGCGGCAGCCCGGCCAGGAACTCGCGCAGCAGGTCACCGTAGGCCGGGCGGCACTCGGCGTCGCCCAGCGAGGTGATCTCCAGCCGGTAGCCGGTCAGGCCGAGCGCCCGGAAGCCCTCGTCGGCGACCGCGATCACCTCGGCGTCCAGCGCCGGGTCGTCGGCCCCGATCGCCTCGATGCCGACCTGCTGCAGCTGCCGGTAGCGGCCGGCCTGCGGACGCTCGTAGCGGAAGAACGGGCCGGCGTAGCGCAGCTTCACCGGCAGCCCGCCGCGGTCCAGACCGTGCTCGATCACCGCCCGCACCACCCCCGCGGTGCCCTCCGGGCGCAGGGTCACCGACCGGTCACCCCGGTCGGCGAAGGTGTACATCTCCTTGCTGACCACGTCGGTGGACTCGCCCACGCCCCGGGCGAACAGCGCGGTGTCCTCGAACACCGGCAGCTCGACCAGGCCGTACCCGGCGCGGGCGGCAGCCGTGGACAGCGTGTCGCGGACGTGCTCGAAGCCGGCCGAGTCCGGCGGCACGTAGTCCGGCACACCCTTCGGCCCGGCCAGCGCCACCGGACGGCCGTCGCCGTCGCCGTCACCGGCCGGCGCGGCGGCCGACACCCGCGTCACAGCCCGCGCCCCGGCGCCGGAGCCGACCCGAGGTCCTGCAGGAACGGGTTCGTCGCGCGCTCGCGGCCGACCGTGGTGGTCGGGCCGTGGCCGGGCAGCACGACCGTGGCGTCGTCCAGGGTGAGCAGCCGGTCGCGCAGGCTGGCCAGCATCTGCCCGTGGTCGCCACCGGGCAGGTCGGTGCGCCCGATGGACCCGGCGAACAGGGTGTCGCCGGCCAGCAGCACCGGCACGCCGTCCTCGGTCGGGGTGCGGAACACCACCGAGCCCGGGGTGTGCCCGGGGGTGTGGTCCACGGTCAGGGTCAGCCCGGCCAGGTCCAGGGCGGCCCCGTCGGCGAGGGGGCGGACCTCGGCCGGCTCGCGCAGGGTCAACCGCCCGCCGAAGAACGCGGCCGCCTCGGTCGACAACCCCTTCATCGGATCGGCCAGCATGGCCCGGTCGTCGGGGTGGATCCAGGCCGGCACGTCGTGGCCGTCGCAGACCGGGGCGACGCTGAAGGTGTGGTCGAAGTGCCCGTGGGTGAGCAGCACCGCCACCGGGGTCAGCCGGTGCTCGGCCAGCAGCGCCTCCAGCGGCTCGACGGCGTCCTGGCCCGGGTCGACGACCACGCACGCCTCCCCGGCGGCGGGCGCGACGACGTAGCAATTGGTCTGGAACGAACCTGCGGGGAAGCCGGCGACGAGCACCGGACCAGCCTAGGCGGGGCCGCGGTGCCCCGGCCGCTCAGGGAGCGCTCAGGCGGGCTGGCTATCCTCCGGCCCGATCGGACGGCGGCGAGGGGAGCACGGTGGTGGCGACCAACCAGATGCGGCGGGAGGCTGCCAAGCGCAAGCTCGAGCGCCAGCAGCTGCGACGGGTCCGGCAGGCCAGGCGCCGCCAGCGGGTCGCGTTCATCACCTCGGTGGCCGTCGTGATCGCGGTCGTGGTGGCGGTGGTGCTGGTCAGCACCCTGCTCGGTGGGGACGACGAGCCGACCGCAGCCGACCCGGGCGCCACCCCGACCGGCGAGGCCGCTCCGTCCGGTGAGGCCACCCCGGCCGCGCTCGGCGACTGCACCTTCACCCCGACCCCGGACGAGCCGGCCGCCCGCCCGGCCCCGGTGCCGGCGATCACCCAGGCCAGCACGGAGGGCACCGTCGCGGCCACCCTGCAGACCGACCGCGGCGCGATCCCGCTGACCCTGGACCGGGCCACCGGCCCGTGCGCGGTGGAGAGCTTCGTCAACCTGGTGGGCGCCGGCTACTACGACGGCAGCCCCTGCCACCGGCTCACCACCGGCGAGGCCCTGCGCGTGCTGCAGTGCGGCGACCCGACCGGGCTGGGCACCGGCGGACCGGGCTACACGATCAACGACGAGCCGCCGACCGGCCTGCCGTCCTCGCCGCTGGGCGCCGAGTACGCGACCTACCCGCGGGGCACCGTGGCGATGGCCAAGACCGCCGCGCCGGACTCCGGGGGCAGCCAGTTCTTCCTGGTCTACGCCGACTCCACGCTGCCGCCCGAGTACACCGTGTTCGGCACCATCGGCGAAGAGGGCCTGACCGTGCTCGATGCGGTCGCCCAGGCCGGCGCGGACGACGCGAACGGCGCGGGCGACGGCGCCCCGGTCACCCCGGTCACCATCCAGTCGGTGACCCTCGCCTGACGGTGACCGCCGCACGTCGCGCGGCCACCGCCACCGCCGCGGCGGTGGCGGCCCTGGTGGCGGCCTGCTCACCCGCGCCCGATCCGGAGCCGGTCGCCCCGCTGGGCGAACGGGTCCGCGTCGAGCAGGGTGAGCTGCTCGGCCGCACCGACGGCGACGTGCTGCGCTGGCGGGGTGTCCCCTACGCGGCCCCGCCGGTGGACGAGCTGCGCTGGCAGGCGCCGTGGCCGGCGCCGGCGTGGCCCGGCGTCCGCCCGGCCGACGCCCCCGGCCCGCGCTGCCCGCAGCCGGCCGCGGTGCCCGGCGCGCCGCACGCCACCGCGGCCAGCCGCACCGAGGACTGCCTGACCCTGGACGTCACGGTGCCCGCGGGCACCCCGGCGTCGGCCGGGCTGCCGGTGCTGGTCTGGGTGCACGGCGGCGGGTTCAACGCCGGTGCGGCCGCCGACGTGGATCCGCGGCGCCTGGCCGCGGCCGGGCCGCTCGTCGTGGTCACCGTGAACTACCGGCTGGGCGTCCTGGGCTTCCTGGGCCTGGCCGAGCTGCCCGACTCGGGCGCGTTCGGGCTGCTCGACCAGCAGCAGGCGCTGCGCTGGGTGCAGCGCAACGTGGCGGCCTTCGGCGGTGACCCGGCCAACGTCACGCTGGCCGGCGCCTCGGCCGGGGCCGACAGCGTCTGCAGCCAGATGGCCGCGCCCGCCGCGGACGGGCTGTTCCGCCGGGTGGTCCTGCAGAGCGGCGGCTGCGGAGCGGCGAACCTGACCGAGGTCATCCGCCCCGGGACCGGTCCCGGCGGCGACACCTGGAAGCCGCTGCCGCTGGTCGAGCGGGCGGGCGCGGAGGCGGCCGCGGCGCTGGGGTGCCCGGAGCCGGCCGCGCAGGCCCTGGCCTGCTTGCGGAACCAGCCGGTCGAAGCGCTGCTCACCGCGACCGGCACCTACTGGAGCCCGGCCGTCGGCACGCCGACACTCCCCCGCCGGCCGTCCGAACTGGTGGCGACCCGCGAGCTGCGGCCCACCCCGATGCTGGCCGGCGTCACCCGCGACGAGGGCACCCTGTTCACCCACCTGTTCTTCGACCGCGCCGAGGGCCCGCTGACCGCCGACCGGTTCGACGACCTGCTGGCCGACGCGGCCGGCCAGCGGGCCCCCGACGTCCGCCACGCCTACCCGCTGGAGGGCCGCTCCCCCGGCCGGGCCTGGTCGGACGTGATCACCGATCGGGCCTACGCCTGCCCCGCCCTGGCCACCTGGCGCGGGGTCGGCGGGCGCGCACCGCTGTTCGCCTACGAGTTCGCCGACCGCACCGCGCCGTCGGCGTTCACCGCGCTGCCGCCGGACCTGACCGACGGGGCCACCCACGGCGCCGAGATGCCCTACCTGTTCGCCCTGGTCCCCGGCCAGCCGGAGCTGGACCCCGCCCAGCAGGACCTGGCCGACGCCGTGGTGCGGGCCTGGGCCCGGTTCGCCACCACGGGCGACCCGAACGGTGACGGCGCCCCGCAGTGGCCGCGGTGGACCGGCGACGGCGCGGTCCTGGCCCTCACCGGCACCGCCGATCAGGTCCCGATGACCGGCACCGACTTCGCCGCCACCCACCACTGCGACCTCTGGCCGAGCTGACCGGCGGGTCTCAGCTGGCGCTGGTCACCCGGTACACGTCGTACACGCCCTCGACGTTGCGGACCGCGCGCAGCACGTGCCCGAGGTGCTTCGGGTCGCCCATCTCGAAGCTGAACCGGGACACCGCGACCCGGTCGCGGGAGGTGGTGACCGACGCGGACAGGATGTTCACCCGCTCGTCGGCGAGCACCTTGGTCACATCCGACAGCAACCGGTGCCGGTCCAGGGCCTCCACCTGGATCGCGACCAGGAACACCGACCCCGGCGACACCGACCAGGCCACGTTGACCAGCCGCTCGGAGCGGGCCTTCAGGTCCTCGGCGTTGGTGCAGTCGGTGCGGTGCACCGAGATGCCGCCGCCGCGGGTGACGAAGCCGAGGATCTCGTCGCCGGGCACCGGGGTGCAGCACCGGGCCAGCTTGGTGTAGAGGTCGGCCAGGTCGGTGGAGTCGCCGCGGACCACGACCCCGGCGTCGCCGGCGGCCCGGCGCTGCCGCACCGTCGACGGGGTGGCCCGCTCGGCCAGGTCCTCCTCGGCCTGCTCCACCCCGCCCAGCAGGGCCACCAGCCGCTGCACCACGTGCCGGGCGCTCAGGTGCCCCTCGCCGACCGCGGCGTAGAGCCCGGACAGGTCGGGGAAGTGCAGCTCGCGCGACAGCGCGGCCATCGCGTCGGCGGACACCAGGCGCTGCAGCGGCATCGAGGTCCGCCGGGCCTCCCGGGTGATCGCCTCCTTGCCCGCCTCGATGGCCTCCTCGCGGCGCTCCTTGGCGAACCACTGCTTGATCTTGGTCTTGGCCCGGGCGGAGGCCGCGAAGGCCATCCAGTCCCGGCTGGGCCCGGCGGTCTCCGCCTTCGAGGTGAAGATCTCCACCACGTCGCCGGACTCCAGCTTGCGCTCCAGCGCGACCAGCCGGCCGTTCACCCGCGACCCGATGCACCGGTTGCCCACCTCGGTGTGCACCGCGTAGGCCAGGTCGACCGGCGTCGACCCGGTGGGCAGGGTGATCACGTCGCCCTTCGGGGTGAAGACGAAGATCTCCCGGCTGTCCAGCTCGTAGCGCAGCGCCTCCAGGAAGTCGCCGGGATCGGCGGCCTCCCGCTGCCAGTCCAGCAGCTGGCGCATCCAGGCCATGTCCTCGACGTCGACCGAACTGCCGCCGCCGCTGCCCCCGCCGCTGCCCTTGTGCTCCTTGTAGCGCCAGTGCGCGGCGATCCCGTACTCGGCGGTCCGGTGCATGTCGTGGGTGCGGATCTGCACCTCGAGCGGCTTGCCGTCCGGTCCGATCACGGTGGTGTGCAGCGACTGGTACACCCCGAACCGGGGCTGGGCGATGTAGTCCTTGAACCGGCCGGGCATCGGCTGCCACAGCGCGTGCACCATGCCCATCGCCGCGTAGCAGTCGCGCACGTCGTCGACCAGCACCCGCACGCCCACCAGATCGTGGATGTCGTCGAAGTCGCGGCCCTTGACGATCATCTTGCGGTAGATCGAGTAGTAGTGCTTGGGCCGGCCCTCCACCACCGCCGGCGTGCGCGCGGCGTCGAGCTGCTGGGCGACCTCGTCGATGACCTGCTTGAGGTAGGTGTCGCGGGACGGCGCCCGGGTGGCCACCAGCCGGACGATCTCGGAGTACTTCTTCGGGTAGAGGATCGCGAAGGACAGGTCCTCCAGCTCCCACTTGACCGTGGCCATGCCGAGGCGGTGGGCCAGCGGGGCGAGCACCTCCAGGGTCTCCCGGGCCTTCTTGGCCTGCTTCTCCGGGGACAGGAAGCGCATCGTGCGCATGTTGTGCAGCCGGTCGGACAGCTTGATGACCAGCACCCGCGGGTCGCGGGCCATGGCCACGATCATCTTGCGGATCGTCTCGGCCTCGGCGGCGTTGCCCAGCTCGACCTTGTCCAGCTTGGTCACGCCGTCGACCAGCACCGCGACCTCCTCGCCGAAGTCGGCGCGCAGCCGCTCCAGCGAGTAGTCGGTGTCCTCGACGGTGTCGTGCAGCAGGGCGGCGACCAGCGTCGTGGTGTCCATGCCCAGCTCGGCCAGGATGGTCGCCACGGCCAGCGGGTGGGTGATGTACGGATCGCCCGACTTGCGCTGCTGCCCCTCGTGCTTCTCCGCAGCCACGTCGTAGGCCCGCTGCAGCAGCCCGAGGTCGGCCTTCGGGTGCAGCTCGCGGTGCACGGTCGCCAGCGGTTCGAGGACGGGCGCGACCACGGCGACCCGCTGCGGGGTCATCTTGCGGGCGATGCGCGC
>DASQMQ010000208.1:0-3839 GCA_035645455.1 Pseudonocardia sp. | reverse complement strand
CGCGACCCCGCCCTGCGCCCACGCGGTCGAGCCGGCGTCGGCGCGGTCCTTGGTCACGACCAGCACCCGCAGCCCGGCCTGCGCGGCGTCCAGCGCGGCGGTCAGCCCGGCCACCCCCGACCCGACGACGACCAGGTCGGCCGCCGCCTCCCAGGCGGCGCTCACTCGGCACCGCCCGGCTGCCCGATCTCGATCATCCGCCGGACCGCGGTCCGGCCGCGGGCGGCCAGCTCCGGGTCGACGCGGACCTCGTCGCGGCCCTCGCGCAGCGCCCGCAGCAGCTTCGCCGGGGTGATCATCTTCATGTAGTGGCAGGAGGCCCGGTCGTTGACCGCCCGGAAATCGATCTCCGGGGCGGCCCGGCGCAGCTGGTGCAGCATGCCGACCTCGGTGGCGACCAGCACCGAGGCCGCCGACCCCGACGTCCGCAGGGCGCGGGCGGCGTCCAGCATCCCGCCGGTGGACAGGATCTTGACCCGGTCGGCCGGGACGGCACCGGTGCCGGCCAGGTAGAGCGCCGAGGTGGCGCAGCCGCACTCCGGGTGCACGTAGAGGTCGGCGGCGGGGTCCTCGGCCGCGCGCGCGGCCAGCGTGGCGCCGTTGATGCCGGCGTGCACGTGGCACTCCCCCGCCCAGACGTGCATGTTCTGCCGGCCGGTGATCCGGCGGACGTGCGCGCCGAGGAACTGGTCGGGCAGGAACAGCACCTCGCGGTCGGCCGGGATCGACTCGACCACCTCGACCGCGTTGGACGAGGTGCAGCAGAGGTCGGTCTCGGCCTTCACCGCGGCCGTGGTGTTGACGTAGCTGACCACCACCGCGCCCGGGTGCTCGGCCTTCCAGGCCCGCAGCTGGTCGGCGGTGATGGAGTCGGCCAGCGAGCAGCCGGCCGCCGCGTCCGGGATGAGCACGGTCTTGTCCGGGGCCAGGATCTTCGCGGTCTCGGCCATGAAGTGCACGCCGCAGAACACGATGGTCGATGCCTCGGACGCGGCCGCGATCCGGGACAGCGCCAGCGAGTCGCCGGTGTGGTCGGCGACGTCCTGGATCGACGGCAGCTGGTAGTTGTGCGCCAGCACGACGGCGTTGCGCCGGCGGGCCAGCTCGCGCACCTCCTCGGCCCAGGCCGGTCCGGGATCGGCGGCCGGGTCGGTGGTGTCGGCGTGCGGCGCGGCGACGGCGTCGATGAGCGGCACGGTGTCCCTCCCTCGTTTTCGACTATGAGTCGCAAACACGGGCGACGGTAGCACCCGACCCCCCGCCCGGCGGCCGTGCCGTGACCGGCGCCTCACCCACCGGCAACGCGGGGTTCACCCGGGCGGCCACCCCTACGATCACCCCATGCCGGACCCCACCCCGCCCCGGCCGACCGAGCACGAGGTGCTGGCCGCCGTGCTGCAGATCCGCGGCGGGGCGCTGCGGGTGCTGGCCTGGCAGCGGGCCATGGAACCGCACGCGGGCCGGTGGGCGCTGCCCGGCGGGCGGCTGGGCGACGACGAGGACGTCGAGGGTTCGGTGCGCCGCCAGCTCGCCGAGAAGGTCGACGTCCGGGAGGTGTCGCACGTCGAGCAGCTGTCGGTGTTCAGCGCCCCGCACCGGATCCCCGGTGCCCGCACGGTGGCCACCGCCTTCCTCGGCCTGGTGCCCTCGCACCTCGACCCCGCCGTCCCCGCCGACACGGCCTGGCACCGGCTGGCCGACCTGCCGCCCACCGCGTTCGACCACGCGGAGATCGTCGCGGCGGCGCGCGAGCGGCTGCGGGCCAAGCTCTCCTACACCAACCTCGGCTTCGCCCTGGCCCCGCCCGAGTTCACGATTTCCGAGCTGCGCGCGTTATACGCCGCCGCTCTGGGGCATCCGGTGTCCGCGACCAACCTGCAGCGCGTGCTGACCCGGCGGGGACTGCTCGAAGCGACCGGCGCCATCGCGCCACCCGGACCGTCCGGGGGGCGTCCGGCCGGGCGATTCCGGTTCACCGCCCGCGCGCTGCGGGTCACTGACGCGTTCGCGGTGCTGCGGCCGCCGGGCGAGGGCGCCCGCAGCGCCGTACCGTGAGCCGGGTGACCGACACCCTCCCGCTGTTCCCCCTGGGTACGGTCCTGCTCCCCGGAGCCTTGCTGCCGCTGCACATCTTCGAGCCGCGCTACCGGCAGCTGACCATCGACCTGGTCACCGGGGCGGTGCCGCAGAAGCAGTTCGCCGTGGTCGCGGTGCGCGAGGGCTGGGGCCCGGACGAGGACGGCCTGGCCGGCCTGCACGTCGTCGGCTGCACCGCCGAGCTGCGCGACGTGCGCCGGCTGCCCGACGGCCGGTTCGACATCGTCACCCGCGGGGCCCGCCGGTTCCGGCTGCTCGACCTGGACACCGAGACCAAGCCGTACCTGCTGGGCACCGTGGAGTACCTGCCCGACGTGGAGAACCCGGCCGAGGCCGGCGACCTGACCCGGATGCTGATCAGCTCGGCGCGGGCCGCGCACCGCCGCTACTGCGCCACGGCGTGGAAGACCGGGGACTGGTCCGAGCCGGCCGCCGACGTCGAGCCGGGGACGCTGCCGCACGTGCTGGCCGCGGACTGCCTGCTGCCCATCGTCGACCGGCAGCGCCTGCTGGAGCAGACCTCGCCGACCGAGCGGTTGCGCATGGTGCGGGCGCTGATGGTCCGCGAGACCGGCCTGCTCGCCCAGCTGCACGCCGTACCCGCGCCGATCAACGCCTTCGCCGTCGAGCACTCCTGCAACTGACGCCCCCACCGCCCACGGGGTCAGCGCCAGTGGAAGCGGGTGCGCAGCTCGGTGGCGACGCGGTCGAAGCGGGGCCGGTCGAGCACCGCGCCCTCCCGCCGGACGGCGTCCTCGGCCATCTCCACGACCCGGTCCAGCCGGACGAAGGACTCCCGGCCCTGCCGGTCCCACGCCCCGGACCCGATCGACACCCAGTCCCGGTCGCCGGCCCGGTCCCGGCTGGACAGCATCAGCCCGGCCAGCTCGCCCCCGCGCCGGCCGACGACCAGCAGCGGCCGGTCCTTGCCGCGCCCGTCGCCCTCCTCGAACGGCACCCAGGCCCAGACGATCTCGCCCGGGTCCGCGGCGCCGTCCGGCCGCGGGGCGTAGACGATCCGGTCGGCGCGGTCGGCGCTGGACACCGTGCGCACCCCCGACCGGGCCGGGCCCGCCGGCGCCGACCGGTTCCGTCCGGACAGCAGGTCCAGCCCGATCCGCGCCGCGCGGCGCAGCACGTTCCCCCACTCAGCCATCCGCGCAGCCTGCCCGACGTCACCGCCGCGCGCCCAGCAGGGCGGCCGAACCGCCGGGTCACCCGGCCCCGGCCGCCACCGCGGTCCGCGTCACCGCGGTGGGGCGTAGGTGATCTGCCGGCTGTCCAGCCGGTACCCCGCGCGGGCGTACACGCCCAGCGCCCCGGTCGGGTTCCCCGCGTCCACGGTGAGCGAGGACCTGGCGAACCCGAGGTCCCGCGCCCGCTGCAGGGCGTCGGCCAGCAGGGCCGCCGCCACTCCGCGCCCCCGCCAGCCGGGCAGCGTGCCGACGGTGGCCACGTACAGGTCGCGGCGGCCGGTGACGGCCGAGCCGGCCAGGTACTCCTCGGCCATCAGCAGGCCCACGACCTCACCGTCCGCGGTGCACGCCACGGACGAGCAGTCGGGCCGGAAGTTGCGGCTGCCGGTGCGGGTGTGGGCCCACTCCGTCGGCCCCACCGGCGCCGACCCCCAGTGCTCGGCGAAGGCCGCGTTGCGGGCCAGCCGCAGCGGCTCGTCCCAGCGGGCCGCGTCGTAGGTCGCGCCCAGCCGGTGCAGCACCAGCCCGGCCGGCGGCGCGACCGGC
>DASQMQ010000207.1:0-4277 GCA_035645455.1 Pseudonocardia sp. | reverse complement strand
CGTGGTGCACAGCACCGACCTCCTCGGCTGAGACGGGGTCGTGCGTGGCTGGCGGTGTTCCGGCACTGTTCTCCGCGCACGACCGGGGCCGGGCGGATCGCGCAGCCGGGGCGCTGTACGGGCTGGCGGTCGGCGACGCGCTCGGCATGCCGACCCAGTCGCTGCCGCGGTCGGCGATCGGCGCGCGGTACGGGCCGCTGCTCGACGGCTTCCACCCCGGCCCGCCCGACCAGCCCGTCGCACCCGGCCGCCCGGCCGGTTCGGTGACCGACGACACCGAGCAGGCCGTGCTGCTGGGGCGGCTGCTGGTGGAGTCGGGCGGCCGCATCGATCCCGCCGAGTGGGGCCGGCGGCTGCTCGGTTGGGAGGAGTCGATGCGCGAGCGCGGCTCGCTCGACCTGCTCGGCCCGTCCACCCGCCGCGCCGTGGCCGCGCTGGCGGCCGGGGCCGACCCGGTGCAGGCCGGGCGGGACGGCACCACCAACGGCGCCGCGATGCGCGTCGCCCCGGTCGGGATCGCGGTCGCCGATCCGGACCGGCTGCTGGACCTGGTGGTCGAGGTGTGCACGCCGACCCACGGCACCGGGGTGGCGATGGCCGGAGCCGCCGCCGTGGCCGCCGCGGTGAGCGCCGGGGTGGCCGGGGCGGCGGTCGCCGAGGTCGTGCCGGTCGCCGTCGCGGCGGCGCGCCGGGCCGCGCAGCGCGGTCGGTGGGTGGCCGCCGCCGACGTCGGCGCCCGCATCGACTGGGCGTTCGGGCTGGTCAGCGGGCTCCGCCCGGAGGCGGCCATCGACCCGATCAGCTCGCTGGTGGGCACCGGGCTGGCCGCGCAGGAGTCGGTGCCCGCGGCGTTCGCGGTGCTGGCGGTGGCCGCCGACGATCCGTGGCTCGCCTGCCGGCTGGCCGCGTCCCTGGGCGGCGACACCGACACCGTGGCGGCGATGGCCGGAGCGGTGGTCGGCGCGTGCCACGGTCTGACCGGCCTGCCGCCCGACGCGGTGGCCACCATCGAGCGGGTGAACGACCTGCGCCTCGCCCAGCTGGCCGCGGCGTTGCTGGAGCTGCGGGGTCCGGACGCGTGATCCGGCGGATGATCCACTCCGGGAACGTGGTGATCGACCTGGTGGCCACCGTGCCGGCCCTGCCCGCTCGCGGCTCCGACGTACTGGCGACCAGCATGGAGCCGACCCCCGGCGGTGGCTTCAACGTGATGGCCGCAGCCGCCCGGCAGGGTCTTCCGGTGCTCTACGCCGGTCGCCGTGGCGACGGCCCGTTCGCCGCGCTGGCCGATGCCGCCCTGCACGCCGAGGGCATCGTCGCCGTGCAGCCGGCCCGGCCGGGCGACACCGGGATGGTGATCACCGTCGTGGACGGCGGCGGTGAGCGGACCTTCGTCACCAGCCCGGCCTCGATCATCGGCGCGACGGCGGCCGAGCTGGCCGCGGTGGCGCCGGGCCCGGGCGACGCGGTGACGCTGTCGGGCTACGAACTGCTGCACGGCCCGAGCCGGGACGCCCTGCTGGCCTGGGTGGCCGGCCTGCCGGACGCGGTGACGGTGGTGTTCGACCCCGGGCCGCTGGCCCCCTGGTCGACCCCCGACCCGGTGCGGGTGCTGCTCGGTCGGGCCGATTGGACGACCGCCAACGCCGCCGAGGCCGCGCAGATCACCGGCCTGACCGAGCCCGCCGCCGCCGCGCTCGCCCTCGGTGGGCGAGCCGGCGCGATCGTGCGCACCGGCGCCACCGGCTGCGTGGTGGCGGTGCGCGGTGCCGAACCGGTCCCCGTTCCCGGATTCGCCGTGGCCGTCGCGGACACCACCGGCGCCGGCGACGCGCACACCGGGGTGTTCCTGGCCGCCCTGTCCCGCGACGCCGACCCGCTGGCTGCCGCCCGCACCGCCAACGCCGCGGCCGCGCTCACCGTCACCCGCCCCGGCCCGGCCACGTCCCCGAGCGCAGCCGTCCTCACCCGCTTCCTCACCACCACCGCCACCGCTCCCTGACTCCCGGCCGATGGCCGGCGGGTCAGCCGCGGGCGGCCTTGCCCAGGGACTGCCGGGCGATGATCACCTGCTGGATCTGGCTGGTGCCCTCGTAGATCCGGAACAGCCGGGCGTCGCGGTAGAAGCGCTCCACCGCCACCCCCCGCAGGTAGCCGGCGCCCCCGTGCACCTGCACCGCCCGATCGGCCACCCGGCCGACCATCTCGCTGGCGAAGTACTTGGCCGCCGACGGGCCCTGCACCCGGTCGGTGCCGGCGTCGTAGGCGCGGGCGACCTCCAGCACCAGCGCCCGGCCCGCGTAGTGGTCGGTCACCGAGTCCGCGATCAGCCCCTGGACCAGCTGGAACGACGCGATCGGCCGCCCGCCCTGCTGCCGGGTCTTCGCGAACTCCACCGACTCGTGCACCAGCCGCCCGGCCATCCCCACGCAGAGCGCCGCGATGTGCGCCCGCCCGTGGGCCAGGCACTTGGCCGCGGTCACGAACCCCTGGTCGACGCCGTCCTCGCCACCGACCAGCGCGTCCGCCGGGAGCCGCACGTCGTCGAGGTGCACGTCGGCGGTCCAGGCCCCGAACTGGCCCATCTTGTGGTCGCGCGGCCCGATCGACAGGCCCGGGGTGCCGGCCGGGACCAGGAACGTGGAGATCCCCCGGTTGCCCGGGGCGTCGGGGTCGGTGCGGGCGAACACCATGATCACCTCGGCGACCGGGGCGTTGGTGATGTAGCGCTTGGAACCGTTGATCACCCAGTCCGAGCCGTCCCGGCGGGCCGTGGTGGCCAGCGTCGAGGGATCGGAGCCGGCGTCGGCCTCGGTGAGCCCGAAGGACGCGGTCACCTCGCCGGAGGCCAGCCGGGGCAGCCACTCGCGGCGCTGCTCGTCGGTCCCGCCCTTGACCAGCACCTGACCGGCGATGCCGTTGTTGGTGCCGAACAGCGAGCGCAGCGCGGGGGTGGTCCAGCCGAGCTCGAAGGCCAGCTGGGCCTCCTCGGTGAGGGTCAGCCCCAGCCCGCCGTACTCCTCCGGGATGGCGAAGCCGTAGAGACCCATGTCCTTGCAGGCCGCGACGATCTGCGGCGGCACCAGGTCCTCGGCGTCGATCTTCTCCTCGAGCGGTACGACCTCGTTGCGCACGAAGGCACGCACCGAGGACAGCACGTCGGCCAGGTCGGAGGGGTCCACGTCGATCTCCCGTCGTCACGCTCGCGGGTCGCACGCTACCGACCGCACCCGGCCCCGGAGGGTTCCGTGGACCACCCCGGTGGCGGTGCGGTGCCGGCGCCCGCCCGGCCCGCCGCATCGGCGGCCTCCGCGGTTGCGGCGGCGGGGTCGGTGCCGAGGACCTCGGCGGCCCAGCAGTCGTCGACCTCGGCCCACCGCGGATCGTCCACCGGTGACTCTGCCGCCGCACCCCGGCACCGGGCCAGCCGGATCCGGGCCCCCGGGGAAGCGGGGCGCGGGCGGGTTCGGGTTGGCCCTACCCTGCCTCCGGAGGCGCACCGGCTGGGTCCGGCCGGGTCGGGGGGCGAGAGTGGACGTCGTGAGCGAGCTTGCCGGCACGTCGATGACATCCAGCGGCACCGTCGTGGCCGGGGACGGCCGACGGGCCCGGTTCCTGCGGGAGTTCGGCCACCTGGTGGTCGGGCTGCCGCTGTCGATCGTGGCGTTCGTGGTCGCGGTGGCGGGGTTCGCCGCCGGGGTGGGCACGCTGGTGATCTGGGTGGGGCTGCCGATCCTGGTGCTGACCCTGCGCGCCACCCGCTGGCTGGCCGACCTGGAGCGGCGCTCGACCCGCTGGGCGACCGGCCGCGAGCTGCCCCCGCACCACTACCGGCCGAGGTCCGGGACCGGGATCAACCGGCTGCTGTCGGCCCTGCGCGACCCGCAGTCCTGGCGCGACCTGCTGCACGCCGTCATCGGCTTCCCGGTGCGACTGGCGGCGTTCGTCATCGCGGTGGTGTGGACGATCGGCGGTCTCGGTGGGCTGCTGGCCGTGACCTGGATGTGGGCGCTGCCGGAGTCCACCGAGGAGGACGGGGGCGGGCTGGTCTGGCTGCTCACCGGCAACCCCTCGCGGGGCCTGGAGATCCTGCTCAACACGGTGCTCGGGCTGCTGCTGGTGACGACCGCGCCGATGGTCGTGCGCGGACTGGTGGCGGTGCGCACCGGGCTGGCCCGGCTGCTGCTCACCAACGAGTCCGCCGCGCTGCGGGCCCGGACCACGCAGCTGGAGGCCGGGCGGCGGGCCGCGGTGCAGGCCGAGGCGCAGACCCTGCG
>DASQMQ010000206.1:0-3081 GCA_035645455.1 Pseudonocardia sp. | reverse complement strand
GCGTGGCCGGGTCGTCGAGCAGCGCGTCGACGTCGAGGGGCACCGGGGTCCTCACGCCGCCACCTCCGTCAGCTCGGCGGCCAGCTCGTAGAGCGAGCCGAGGTGCACCCCGTCGACGAGGGTGGGCAGCTCCAGGCGCGGCACGTCGGGCCCGGCCTCGAGGCGGGCCAGGGCGAGGCCCTCGGAGTGCACCCGCACGGCGTGGTCCACGGTCTCCTGCACCAGGGCGTCGATCACGTCGGCCGGCAGGTCCAGCCCGGCGCCGGCCAGCCCGGCGCGGATCCGCTCGGCGTCCACGCGCCCGCTGGCCGCCGCCGTCACCGAGCGGTCGGGCAGCCACTGCGGGCGCACCCGGTTGACGATCACCGCCCCGGGCCGCAGCTCGGCTCCGACCAGCTCGTCGAGGGTCTCCAGGGTCTCGGTGACCGGCAGGTCCTCCAGCAGGGTCACCACGTGCACCGCGGTCAGCGCCGAGTGCAGCACCTGCACCACGCCCTCGGCCTGGCTGTGGATCGGGCCGCTGCGGGCCAGGTCGGCCATCGCCTTGGTGACGTCGAGGAAGCTGACCACCCGGCCGGTGGGCGGCGCGTCCAGCACGACGGCGTCGTAGACCGGACGGCCGTCGGACCCGGTGCGGTTGACGCACTCCTTGACCTTGCCGGTGAGCAGCACGTCGCGCAGCCCGGGGGCCAGCGTCGTGGCGAACTCGATGGCCCCCATCCGGCGCAGCGACCGGCCCGCCACGCCGAGCCGGTAGAACATCTCGAAGTACTCCAGCAGCGCCGCCTCGGCGTCCACGGCGAGCGCGCGGACCTCACCGCCGCCCGGGGCCACCGCGATCCGGCGCTCCTCGTAGGGCAGCGGCGGGGAGTCGAACAGCTGGGCGATGCCCTGCCGGCCCTCCACCTCGACCAGCAGGGTGCGCCGGCCGTCCGAGGCCAGCGCCAGGGCCAGCGCCGCGGCGACCGTGGTCTTGCCGGTGCCGCCCTTGCCCGTCACCACGTGCAGGCGGGCGGCCGACAGCCCCGCAGGCCAACCGTTGCGCGTCACCCCCACAGGTTATGGCGCGACGGCGCGACCGGCCGCCCGAGCGGATGAGGCGCTGACTACAGTCCCCTCCCATGAGCGATGGCCCGATCAACGACGGCACGGCCACCAGGTGGGAGTACCTCACCGCCCCGGTACTGATCCACAACACCCAGGCCATCCTGAACAACTTCGGCCGGGACGGGTGGGAGCTGGTGTCGGTGACCACCGGGGCCAACCCGGACATGCTCGTCGCCTGGTTCAAGCGCCCGGTGAAGGGGTGAGCGCCGTGCCGAACCCCACCCCGAGCGAGCGGCTCCGCGAGCTCGGCATCACGCTGCCCGCGGTGGCCACCCCGGCCGGGGCCTACATCCCGGCCCGGCGCACCGGGAACCTGGTGTTCACCGCCGGGCAGGTGCCGTTCGTCGACGGCGAGCTGGCCGCCACCGGCAAGGTCGGCGCCGAGGTCGACGCCGAGGAGGCCAACCGGCTGGCCCGGATCTGCACGCTCAACGCGCTGGCCGCGGTCGACGGCCTGGTCGGCATCGACGCCGTCACCGGCGTGGTGAAGGTCGTCGGGTTCGTCGCCTCGGCAACCGGCTTCACCGGGCAGCCCGGCGTCGTCAACGGGGCGTCGGACCTGCTGGGCGAGGTGTTCGGCGAGGCCGGCGCGCACGCCCGGTCCGCGGTCGGGGTGGCCGAGCTGCCGCTGGGGGCACCCGTCGAGGTCGAGCTCGTGGTCGAGGTGGCCGGGACGTGACCGGAGCCGAGCAGGCGTGCCACGAGCTGCTGGTCCGCCTGGCCGGCCGGCTGCCCGACGACCTGCTCTGGCGACTGCGCGACTGGCTGGCCGCCGGGGGCACCGCCGCGCTCGGCGCCACCCTGCCCCGCGAGCTGCTGCGCTACCGGATCGGCCTGACCGACGACGAGCGCGAACTGCTCGAGCAGTCGGTCGGCGGCTGGAACTCCTCCCGGCACCTGCTCGACGCGGTGCTGCCCACCGACCCGTCCGACCAGCTCGCGGTCGCCTTCCGCGAGGCGCCGGGCGACATCGACGCGGCCGCGCTCAGCGTGCTCGCCGTGGTCCGCGGCCATCCCGGCTGCACCGGGTTGCACCAGGCCTGGCGGGTGGGCGGTCGGCGCGACCAGCGGGTGGTCGCGGTGCTCGGCGGCGAGCGGCCGTGGAGCCTCACCGGCACCCTCCAACGCATCCTGCGGGCCCACGGCGACCGCACACCGTGCGTGGAGGTGCTTCCGCCGCACGGCGAGCTACCGGCGTACCACCGGGCCGTCATCATCGACTCGACCAGACTCTGGCGGGCCGCCGTGCCCGTGGGGCACGACGGGTAGACCGGGAGGGGGCCAGGTGGAGAGCACGTCCCAGGACACCACCCACGACCTGCTCCTGGCGCTGGCCGGCCGGGTCGACGACGACCTGCTCGCCTGGGCCCGGGAGCTGGTGGCCGTGGGTGAGGACGGGCACGCCGTGGAGATGCTCACGGCCAGCCTGACCGCCGACCGGGTCACCCTGCCCGCCGCCGTGCGGAGCCGGCTGGTCGAACTGGCCCGCGCCGCGCGGATCGAGCTGGACGCCGATGCCGAGCTGACCCCGGCCGGGCCCGCCGAGCGCACCGAGCACCGGTTCGCCACCGACGAGGACGGCGCCGGCCGGGTGGCGGCCGTGCTGGCCGGGCTGCCGGCCCGCCAGCTGCACGACTGCCGGGTACTGCTGACCCACCGGCGCACCGCGGCCGGCTCCGCCCCCGGACCGCTGCCGCACCCGGTGCTGATCGTCCAGGTCGAACCGGGTACCCGGCGCCCCGACATGCTGTCCTACCAGCTCGCGGTGGCCCTGGAGCGGTCCGGCCTGCCGGCGTCGGTGGAGGTCCTCACGGTGGGCCGGACGGTGCCCGCCTACCACGCGGAAGCGCTGCGCAGCGCCCGCCCGCTGCGGCTCGACCGCGCCGGCACCTCGAGCAACGAGCGCGCCGCGGAGACCACCGTGGCGGTGCCGGCCCTGCCCGGCCGCCGCCCGGCCACCCCGCCGGAGCGGCC
>DASQMQ010000205.1:0-14283 GCA_035645455.1 Pseudonocardia sp. | reverse complement strand
GGCCGACCAGGGTCCCGGTGAGCAGGGTGCGACGGGTGATGGGTGCGAGGTTCATGGCTTCCAGGGATCGGGACGGACCGGTGGCGGTGGCGCTGCCCGAGCGCCGTCATGCAGGCGGCTCGCCAGGTCCTGGCGGCTGATCGGCGGAGTGCCAGGTGCGCCGGTCGGTGTCGCGCGGTGCGTCTCAGTTCTCCGGCCGCGCTGCTCGGAACACCGGCATGGCGGGCCCGAGTCGCTGACCGGGTGGGGTGGCCGCGCTGCGCTGCGCCGGGGGGTTGGCCGGTTCCCCCGGTGGTGCGGCTGCCGGTGCTGGTGCTGCGGGTAGCTCGGTGGTGGGCGGGACGACGGGCGTGGTCGACACGGCGGGCCGGGTGGCGTTGCGTGGTGGCGGGCTCTGGGAGCTCCGGGAGATGGCCCTGGCGCCGTGGATGCGGCGCTGCGCGGTGAGGTCGAAGAGCCGGCCGCTGGCCAGGACCTCGAACCTCATGGTGTGTATGCGGGCTGCGATGTGTGCTGGAGCTTCGATGACGAGGCCGTGGTGTTGGCCTCCGCTGAAGCGCACAGTCTCGACGGAGTCGTTCAGGGGCACCGCTCGACCGTAGGACGTCGGTGGTCCCGCAGGCGAGGCGACGTGATCAATCACCGGTCGGGTCGGCCCCCGTACCGCGACGACCCGGCCCGAGCAGCCGCAGCCGAGGGGCGACCGCCCACGAAGACGCCGGCGAAATCGGCCGATCCGGATTCCTGGCCCGACGGAGGTTCCGGTGGGCCGGCTTTAGTGGGGCCACCCGCCTCGGCGCCGTGGCGCTGCTAGTCGGCGGCCCCATTCGCAATGGCATCACGCGCCGTGCAGGTTTGTGCAGCGAAGATCGACGACAATATGTTATAACGTGGCGTAGAGAACGATCGCGGCCGCAACCGGTGGCTACGCGTTGGCGAGGAGTGAACTGTGGCACAGAAGGTGGAGACCCGGTTGGTGGACGACCTCGACGGCTCGGAGGCCGCTGAGACCGTTCGTTTCGGGTTGGCGGGGCGTCAGTACGAGATCGACCTGTCGGTGGGCAACGCGAATCGTCTGCGGGACGGTCTCGCGGAGTTCGTCGCGGCGGCTCGCCGGTCCGGCAGTGGTGGTTCCCGCGCTGCCGGGTCGACGGCGGCGCCGGCGCGTCGCTCGTCGTCGGGGGACCGTGAGCACGGGGCCGCTGTCCGCGAGTGGGCGCGGGTGAACGGGTTCGAGGTCTCCGACCGGGGGCGGATCGCGGCCGAGGTGCTCGAGGCCTACGAGAAGCGCGCGTAGCGCCCGGACGTCGGCCGGCGCCGGACCCCGCTGCGATTCCCGCGCTGTTCATCCCGGGCCGCGCGTCCGGCGCACCGATGTGGCCGGAAAGCCTGCCGGCTATCGCCGTGGAACGTCCGGTATACGTCGTCGATCCGTTCGGCGAGGCCGGGCACTGCATCCAGACCCGAGAACTCGGGCCGAAGGCACCGCCAGCCGCGTCCTTCCGGCTGGCGGTGTCCGCGTATGGCCCAACGGAACGCGTTCGCTCCCGATGGGCCCGATCACGTACACCGCCGGCTTCCGCCCGGTAGGTCTGCCGGTACGACGCATGCGACCTGCCGGTTCGCGGGTACTCGTGGCCAGCGGCGGCTCATCCGGCGCGGACCGACCGGTCCGGCGCACCCGTGGCCGCCGCGTGGGAGGGGAACGGCGATGGGTGAGGGCACCTGGTTCTACTGCCTGCAGCACAACACGGTGGAGCAGGTCGACGGATGTCGGGCCATGAGCCGGTTGGGCCCCTACCCGGACCGGGAGACGGCGGCGCGCGCCGTGGACCTCGCCCGAGAGAACACCGAGCGGGAGGACCGCCGTGACGCCGAGTGGGACGGCTGGCCCTCGGGTCCCGGCCCGGGTGACCCGAATCCGGGCGGCGGGTAGCCGTTCGGCCGCGATGGCGGGGTCCGGGTCGATCCGCAACGCCGTCACCGGGGCGCCGTCTGCCGGCCACTAGCCTGGCGGGATGCGGAGCTGGTCCATCGACACCTATCTCGGACACCTGGCGGCCCGGCACCCGACGCCCGCCGGCGCGGCCGTCGCCGCGCTCAACCTGGCGCAGGCGGCCGCTCTGCTGATCATGGTTGCCCGGTTCCGCCTCGGCCCGGAGCACGTGGCGGATGACGTCGCGCAGGACGTGCTCGCACGGGCGGAGGACGGGCGCGAGACGGCGCTGCGCCTCGCCGAGGCCGATTCCGGGCTCGTCGGCGAGGTCGCCGCCGCCTACGCGCTGCCCCGGTCCACCGAGGTCGAGCGGACGCGGCGCGCGGCGGCGATCGGCGACGCCCTGCTCGCCGCCGCGGGTCCGCCGGCCGAGCTCGTCGCGGTCGGCGCGGAGCTCGTCGAGCTGTGCGAGCGGATGGCCCGGGTCGGGAGCGGCGCCCTGCTCGGGGACGTGGCCGCGGCCGCCGACGCGGTGGCCGCGGCGCTCAGCACCAGTCGCACGAACGTCGAGGCCGACATCGGCCCCCGCCGCGGCACGGCGGAGGCCGAGCGCCTCGCCGCCGCCGTGGGCTGCGTCGACGACCTCCTGCGCCGCGCCGCTGAGGTCCGGGACGGGATCCGCGGGACGCTCAGGAGAGGTTGACGATGTTGCCGTCCGCATCGATGTCGATGAGGTGCGCGGCGGGGGTGGCGCCCAGGCCCGGCATGGTGCGCATGTCGCCGCAGATCGGGTAGATGAATCCGGCGCCGACCGAGGCCCGCACCTCCCGGACCGGCAGCCGCCAGCCGGTGGGCGCGCCCTTCAGCGACGCGTCGGACGACAGCGACAGGTGGGTCTTGGCGATGCAGACCGGGAGGTTGCCGTAGCCGTTCGCCTCGTAGGTGGCGAGCTGGCGCGACGCCGTGAGGTCGTAGTCCACCCCGGCGGCCCCGTAGACCTTCGTGGCGATCGTCTCGATCTTCTCCGTGAGCGTCGCCGAATCCGGGTAGAGGAAGCGGAAGCCCTGACCGTCCGCTGCCGGCTCGTCGGCGGCCTCGGCGACCGCCTCGGCCAGCTCCCGGGCCCCGCGACCGCCGTCGGTGAAGTGCGTGCAGACCGCGACCCGCGCCCCCATCTCCCCGGCGATCTCGGCGATCGCGGCGTGCTCGGACGGGTGGTCGCCGGGGAACGCGTTGATCGCGACGATCGGCGACACCCCGTGCAGCCGGATGTTCTCGATCTGCTTGCGCAGGTTGGCCCCACCGATGTGCACCTCGTCCGGGTTCTCGGCGAAGAGGGCCTCCGGCAGCGGCCGCCCGGCGATGATCCTGTGCCGTCCCGAGTGCGCCTTCAGCGCCCGCACGGTCGCCACGACGACCGCGGCGTCGGGGACCAGCCCGGACGCCCGGCACTTGATGTTGAAGAACCGCTCGGCGCCCATGTCGGCCCCGAACCCGGCCTCGGTGACGAGGAAGTCCCCGCCGTGGATGCCGACGAGGTCGGCCACCACCGAGGAGTTCCCGTGGGCGATGTTGCCGAACGGGCCGGCGTGCACGAGGACCGGCGTGTTCTCCAGCGTCTGCATCAGGTTGGGCTTCAACGCGTCGCGCATGATGACCGCCATGGCGCCCGCGCCGCCGATGTCCTCCGCGGTGACCGGCGTGCGGTCCCGCGTGTAGCCCACCACGATCCGCCCGAGCCGCTCGCGCATCTCCTGCAGCGAGCGGCTGAGCGCGAAGATCGCCATGACCTCGCTGGCCGCGGTGATGTCGAACCCGGTCTGCCGCGGGATCCCGTCCGTCCTGCTGCCCAGCCCGACGATCACGTTGCGCAGCGCGCGGTCGTTGACGTCGAGCACCCGGCGCCAGGTGATGTCGTGCGGATCGATCTCGGCGGGATTGCCCTGGTGCAGGTGGTTGTCCAGGACCGCCGAGAGCAGGTTGTGCGCGGCGGTGACCGCGTGGAAGTCACCGGTCAGGTGCAGGTTGAGCACCTCCATGGGAACGACCTGGCTGTAGCCGCCGCCGGCGGCGCCGCCCTTGATCCCGAACGTCGGACCCATGGACGGCTGCCGGATCGCCACCGTGGCCTGCCGCCCGATGCCGCACAGCGCCTGCCCGAGGCCGACCGTGGTCGTGGTCTTGCCCTCGCCCAGCGGGGTCGGGGTGACCGCGGACACCACGACGTACTTCGCCTTCGGCCGGTCCGCGAGCTCGTCGACCGCCGCGAGCTTGATCTTGGCGACGTGCTCGCCGTAGGCCTCCAGCAGGTGGGCCCCGATGCCCATGGCGGCGGCGATGTCGCCGAGCGGCTTGAGCGCGGCGGACTGCGCGATCTGCAGGTCGGACGGGAAGGACATCAGGTGTCTCCGGGGTCGGTCGTGGGAGTGGACGGGGTCAGGCGGTCACCCGCAGGCGGTCGCGCTCGTCCACCTCGAAGTGGCCGTCGCGGATGTCGTTCGCCCAGGCGGCGGTGGGCGCGAGCGCGCCGAACGGGAAGAAGTGGATGCCCCGCAGCAGGCTGGCCGGATCGCCGGCCACCGCCGCCGCGATGCCGACGAGGGTGGTGTCGGGGTGGTGGACGGGGGTGGTGGCCAGCTTGAGCACGCCGCCGGCCTGCTGCCGGAGCACCTTCAGCGAGGCACCGACCCCGCACCGCAGGCCGAACCGCAGCAGGCGGGCGGGGGAGGTGAGGCCGGGCAGCCCGACGTGCACGGGCACGTCGACGCCCCGCGCCCGCAGCCCGCGCTCCCACTCGACGATCGGCTCCGGTGCGAAGCCGAACTGGGTGACGAGGTGCAGGTCGAGGCCGCGCTCCCGGGCGATCCGGCATTTCGCCACGAGCGCCCGGAACAGCTCGTCGCCGTCGATGTCGGGGTGGCCCTCCGGATGGCCCACGATGCCGACGCGGGCGATGCCGGCCTCCTCGAGGAGACCGCTGTCGAGGATCTGCGCCGCCTCGTGGAACTCGCCGACGGGCGTGGCGAGCGAGCCGGCCAGGACCAGCAGGTCCTGCACGCCGACCGCGGCGAGCTCGGCGAGCATGCGGCGCAGCGCGGCACCGTCGGATACGGCCCGGGCCGCGAGGTGCGGCACCGGCCGCATCCCGGCGTCCCGGACCGAGCGGGCGAGCGCCACCGTCTCGGCCCACGGGGTGTGCGGCAGGAAGGTGAGGTAGACGGCCGTGCCGGCGGCGAGGACGTCCGCGAGCGGCGGGAGCGACGGCGCCTCGCGCGGCGTGATCTCCACGCTGAACCGCGCCATCAGCCCCCGCAGCACGGCGTCCACGGCGTCGTCGGCCGGCGCTCCGGCACCCGTCGAGAGGTCCACCGGTCAGCCCCGCCGCCGCTTGATCTCGGCGTTGATCGCCGGGACGACCTCGTGCATGTCGCCGATCACCGCGTAGGTCGCCTTGGTGACCATCGGCGCCTGCTCGTCGTTGTTGATCGCCAGGATCGTCTTCGAGCTCGCGCAGCCGGCCCAGTGCTGGATGGCGCCGCTGATGCCGCACGGGATGTAGACATCGGGGGAGATGCGGCTCCCGGTCTGGCCGATCTGCTCGTGGTGCGGCCGCCAGCCCAGGCTGGTCACCACCCGGGAGACCCCGATCGCGCCGCCGAGCAGCTCGGCCAGCTCCACCAGGTCGTCGAAGCCGTTCGAGGACCCGGCGCCGCGCCCGGCGCCCACGACGACCCGCGCGGAGGTGAGCGCGCCCGACAGGTCCAGCTCCTCGACCGGCTCGGTCGACACCACGCGGGCCACCAGGTCCGCTGCCGGGACCTGCGGCGAGAACTCCCGCAACGTCGCCGTGACCGGTGCGCCGGGCTCGTCCGCGACGGCGTGGCCGGCGACCGTGAGCACGGCGGGTCGCTCGGGCAGGACCATCTCCTCGAGCGCGGCGCCGCCGAGGACCTGGCGGACGACCCGCAGCGGGCCGCCCCCGCCGACATCGTCCCCGCCGGTGTCCTGCCCGACATCCACCTCCCCGACATCCACCTCCCCGACATCCACCACGTTGGCGGCCATCGGCACGTCCAGGCGCGCGGCCAGGTGGGCCGCCACCTCCATGCCGCGCTCGGTGCCGGGTGCGAGCACGGCCGTGACGTCGAGGGCGTCGTCAGCGGCCACCGCCTGCACGGCGGCCGACCAGGCAGCGCCGCCGTAGGCGGTGGCGGCCTCGCCGGTGGCGTGGTGCACGTCGGTGACGCCGTACGTGCCGAGCTGGTCGACGACGCCGTCCGGGAGCGCCCCGACGACGACCGCGTGCACCGGCCCGCCCATCCGGTCGGCAAGGGTGCGCGCGAAGGTCACGGTCTCCCGGGACACCTCGGCCGCGCCTGCCGCGTCGGTCTCGACGAACACCAGGATCATCGCGCCACCCCCAGCTTCTCCAGCAGGTCGACCACGGCCTTCGCGGCGTCCGGTCCCTCGCCGAGCACCTCGACCGAGGTCGGCTGCGCGGGCGGCAGCAGCAGCCGCACCCGTCCCGAACCGTCCGGCTCCCGCTGCGGCGCCACCGTCTCGATCTCCACCTTCTTCGCCTTCATCCGGCCCGTGATCGTCGGGTAGCGCGGTTCGACGCCGCCCTCCAGCACCGTCACGACCGCGGGCAGCGGCACCGCGTAGGTCTCGACCCCGTCCGGCCCGGCGACCTGGGCCGTGGCGACCCCGGCGGGGTCGTCTCCCGGGCCCTCGCCCGGGGCGACCTCGACCGTGCGCACCCCGTTCACCACCGGCCGGCCCAGCGCGTACGCGAGCCGGATGCCGACCTGGAAGTCACCGGTGTCCGCGGCGTCGTTGCCCAGCAGGACGAGGTCGTAGCCGGGTCCCTCGTCCTCGGCGGCCCGGACCACGGCGGCGATCTCGCGGGCCACGTCGGCGGGGCCGTACCCGGCCGGGTCGGCCTCGACCAGCACCGCTGCCGAGCAGCCCAGCGCCAGCGCCGTCCGCAGCTGCTCGACCGCGTCGTGCGGGCCGAGGGTCAGCACCGTCGCGCTGCCCCCGGTGCCGGTGGCGATCCGCACCGCCAGCTCCACCGCGCAGTTCTCGTGGCCACTGATCATGAACCCGAGGTGGCGGGCGTCGACATCCTGGCCGTCGGCGGTCAGCTGCACCTCGCCCCCGACCTCGGGCACCCGCTTGATGCACACCAGCACGTTCGTCATCGCGCTGCGTCCTCCCGGTCCTGGCCCTTGATCCGCTCGTTGGCCGGGTCGAACAGCGGCGTGGCGTCGTTCGACCGCACGATGACCGGGTAGAGCTCCTCCATGTAGGACACCGCGAGCCCGGTGCCGACCACCGCCTGGTCCGGCGGCAGGTACGCCATGAGCAGGTGGGCGCCCAGCGACGGCGCGGACCCGGCGGAGGTGACGTACGGGTGGCGGCCGTGGCCGTCGGTCAGCGTGCCGCCGTCGCGGGTGAGGATCGGCTCGCCGCCGAGCATGAAGCGCCGGCCCCCGCCGGCCGACGTGTGGTCGTCGACGGTCATCGTGCACAGCACGGTCTGCGGCGCGACCTCCCGCTGCGCGAGGTAGGCCGCACGGCCCACGAAGTCGGCGTTCTTGACCTTCGGACGCATCATGCCGGCCTCGACGATCGTCCGCTCGCCGTCGAGCTCGAACCCGTAGGCCCGGTAGCCCTTCTCCAGCCGCCCGGTCGTGCCGTAGACGCCGATCCCGACCGGGACGGCCCCGTCCGGCCGCCCGGCCTCGTGCAGCAGGTCCCACACCCTGGCGCCCTGCTCCATCGGGACGTAGAGCTCCCAGCCCAGCTCGCCGACGTAGGAGATCCGCGAGGCCAGCACCTCGACGTTGGCCAGCTCGATGCGCCGGCAGGTGAGGAACCCGAACCCGTCGTGGGACACGTCGGCGTCGGTGAGGCGGCCGAGGATGTCACGGGCCCGCGGGCCCCACAGCCCGATCGTGGTGAACGCCGAGGTCTGGTCCACGACCGCGGCGCCGGCGGGCAGGTGGTCGGCGAACCACTTGAGGTCGGCCATGCCGTGCGCGCCGCCGGTGACCACCCGGTAGCGGTCGTGGGCCAGCCGCATCACGGTGAGGTCCGAGCGGAAGCCGCCCTTGCCGTCGAGCACCGGCGTGTAGATCACCCGGCCGTCGGCCACGTCGGCCTGGGCCACCACGATGCCCTGCACGGCCTGCGCCGCGGCCGGCCCGACCACGTCGAAGACGGCGAACGCGGACAGGTCCACGATGCCGGCCCGCTCGCGCATCGCCAGGTGCTCGGCGTTGATGATCGGCGACCACCAGCGGGAGTCCCACTCGTGCTCGCGCGGCATGACCCGCTCGCCGTACTCGCCGAGCAGCGCCTCGTTCGACCGGTACCAGAACGGCCGCTCCCAGCCGACGGTCTCGAAGAACTCGGCGCCGGCGGCGCGCTGCGCCGCGTGCATGGGCGCGAGGCGCTTGCCGCGCTCGCCGGACCACTGCTCGCCCGGGTGCACGATGCCGTAGGTCTTGTTGAACGCCTCGGACGTGCGGGACCGCACGTAGGCCCGGGTGCGCTGGTGCGGGTAGAACCGCGCGATGTCGGCGTGGTGCACGTCGATCTCGGAGTGGCCGTGGGTCATCCACTCCGCGACCGCGCGCCCGGCCCCGGGTCCTTCCTTGATCCACACCGCGGCGGCCGACCACAGGCCCTCGACCTCCGGCGTCTCGCCGAGCAGCGGCCCGCCGTCCGGGGTCAGCGAGAGCAGGCCGTTGATCGCGTAGCGGATCTCGGCCCCGTCGGCGCCGAGCGCGTCGGGCATCAGCTCGTAGGCCTGCTCCAGCTGCGGGTCGAAGTCGTCGGCGGTGAACGGCAGCTCGGTGGGGGAGAGCTTGGACTGCTCGATGGACGGGATCTCCTCGGCGTCGAGCAGGATCGGGCGGTGGGCGTAGGAGCCGACCTCCATGTCGGCACCGTGCTGGCGCTCGTAGCAGAAGGTGTCCATGTCGCGGACGATCGGGAACGAGATCTCCCCCGGGCGCTCGGTGAGCTGGGGGATCGGCCCGACCGAGATCATCTGGTGCACGGCGGGGGTCAGCGGGATCGACGCGCCGGCCATCGCGGCCAGCTTCGGGCTCCACACCCCGCAGGCGATGACGACGGTCTCGGCCTCGATGTCGCCGCCGGTGGTGCGCACGCGGCGGATCCGGCCCTGCTCGACGTCCATGCCGACCACCTCGACGGTGGACACGACGGTGAGCGCGTCGAGCGCCAGCGCGGACTCGCGGAACAGCGTGCCCGCGCGCAGCGAGTCGACCACGCCGACCGACGGGCACCAGAACGCTCCCAGGATCTTGTCCTTGTCCAGGAACGGCACCCGCGCGACGACCTGGTCCGGCGTCACCAGCTCGGCCGGGACGCCCCACGCCCGCGCCGAGGACATCCGCCGGCGCAGCTCCTCCATCCGCTCCTCGGTGCGGGCGACCTCGTAGCCCCCGGACTCGGTGAACACGCCCAGCTCCTGGTACTGGCGCATCGAGTCCAGCGTGAGGTCGGCCAGCTCACGGGAGTGGTCCACCGGGAAGATGAAGTTCGACGCGTGCCCGGTGGAACCGCCCGGGTTGGGCAGCGGACCCTTGTCGATCTGGACGATGTCGCGCCAGCCGAGCCGGGCGAGGTGGTGCACCAGGCTGTTGCCGACGATGCCGGCGCCGATCACGACGACGCGGGCGGTGGCGGGGACGTTCACCATGTTGGTCTCCCTCTAGTCGCCGAGCTCGCGGCGGCGGCGGGTCACGTACTCCGAGAGCTCCTGGCGAACCGCGTCGTCCAGCGGCGGCGGTTCGTACTCGTCGAGCTTCTTGCGCGAGAGTTCGCGGGCGCGCACGGCGGCGTCCTTGGCGCCGTTGCGCATCCAGCGGTCGTGATTGTCGGAGCTGTTGACGAACGGCCGGTAGAAGCAGGTGCGGAAGCGTTCCATCGTGTGGGCGGCGCCGAGGAAGTGGCCGCCGTGGCGGACCTCGTCGTGCGCGTCGAAGGCCAGCGACGCCTCGTCGATCTCCAGCGGGGTGAACTCGTGCTGCAGCATCTCCAGCACCTGGCAGTCGAGCACGAACTTCTCGTAGCTGGCCACCAGCCCGCCCTCCAGCCAGCCCGCGGAGTGCATCACCCAGTTGATGCCGGCGAGGAAGGTCGGGAGCATGGTCATCAGTGATTCGTAGCCGGCCTGGGCGTCGGCCGTCTGGCTCGAGGTGAGGCCGCCGCCGGAGCGCACCGGGAGCCCGAAGCGCCGCGCGATCTGCCCCGTGCAGAGCAGCCCGATCGCCGACTCGGGGGTGCCGAAGCAGGGCGACCCGGACTGCATGTCGATGTTCGACAGGAACGACCCGAAGATCACCGGACAGCCCGGGCGGATCAGCTGGGCCAGCGCGATCCCGGTCAGCGCCTCGGCCATCTGCTGGGCCAGCGCGGCCGGGATCGACACCGGCGACATCGCCCCCATCAGCAGGAACGGCGTGATCACGACGGCCTGGTTGGCCTCGCAGTAGGCGAACTGCGCCTCGAGCATGCGCTCGTCCCAGCGCAGCGGGGAGTTGCAGTTGATCAGCGAGATGGTGGCCGGCGCGCGCTCGAGCGCCGCCCGGCCGCCGAACAGGATCTCGGTCATGGCCAGTGTGTCCGCGGCGTTCGTGCCGGACACCACGTTGCCCATGTAGATCTTGTCGGTGAGCGTCTGCAGGGCGAAGGTCATGTCGAGGTGCCGCGAGTCGAGCGGGGTGTCCTCGGGCTCGCAGACGATCCCGCCCGCCGAGTCGAGCACCGGGAAGCTCTGGGCGAGGCGGGCGAAGTTCTGGAAGTCGTCCATCGTGGCGTCCCGGCGCACGTCGCCCTCGCGCACGAACGGCGGGCCGTAGACGGCCCCGAACGCCATCGAGTCGTCGCCGATGTGCACGGAGTTCGCCGGGTTGCGCGCCTGCACGTCGAACGAGCGCGGCGCCTTCGCGACCTGCTCGAGGACGAAGTCGGGGTCGAACCGGACGATCCCCGCGCCGTCGGAGTCCTCGACCTCCTGCCCGGCCCGGCGGAACAGCTCCAGCGCCCGCTCGTCGCCGAACTCGACCCCGATCTCGGAGACCAGCCGGCGCCAGCCTCCGTCGAGGGTGCTCATCGCGTCCTCGGAAAGGATCTCGTAGCGAGGCATTCCGTTGCGGAACATGCGCGTTCTCCGCTCGTGACGGGCTCTGGTGCGCCACTCCGGCCCTTGACGAGCGGTGCGACCGGCGTCACAGTAACCGCGATTCCAGGAACAGCGGTTCCATGATGTGAAACTTTTCGCACCCAGGTCTGAGGCGGATCGCATGGCGACGCAGACGGGCAGCCAGGCCGTCGAACGCGCGAGTGCCCTGCTCGGCGTCATCGTCGAGTCCGGGACGCCGCGCACCTTCAGCTCGCTGGTCGACGAGCTCGGCCTGGCGAAGTCCACGACCTCCCGGCTCCTGCACGCGCTGGAGCGCAGCCGGTTGGTGCACCGCGACCGGGCCGGGGCGTTCCGCCCGGGTGCGCTGTTCTCGCTGCACGCCGCCCGGCCCAGCGCGCTGCACGACCTGTCCGAGCTCGCCCGGCCGACCATGGAGCACCTCTCGGAGCTCTCCCGGGAGACGGTGAACCTCGCCGTCCCGCGCGGCGGTGCGCTCGTGCAGATCGACCAGGTGGCCAGCCGCTACCGGGTCGGTTCCGGGAGCTGGGTCGGCGTGGACGTGCCCGCGCACTGCACGGCACTGGGCAAGGTGCTCTACGCCTTCGGGTCGCTCGCCCTCCCGCCCGGGAACCTCGAGCGCCGCACCGCGCACTCGCCCGTCGACCGCGCCCAGTTCGACCACGCCCTCGTCGAGGTGCGCCGCCGCGGCTGGGCCGCGTCGCTGGACGAGCTGGAGCTGGGGCTCACCGCCGTCGGTGCACCCGTGCGGGCCGTCGACGGCACGGTCGTGGCCGCCGTCTCGGTGTCCGGACCGACGGCCCGCATCAACGAGTACGGGATCACGCGGCTCGGCGACCTCCTGGTGACCGAGCTCCGCGGCCTGTCGGCGCTGCTGGGTCACCACCCCAGCTCAGAAGGAAGATCCGGCCGGAAGGACGTGCCATGACGGATCACGCAGAGATCCTGCGCGGGCTCTACGACGAGACCCTGGTCGGCAACAAGCCGCGCGTCCTCGAGCTGACCCGGGAAGGGCTCGCCGACGGCCTCACGCCGGAGGCCATGCTGTTCGACGCGCTCATCCCCTCCCTGGAGGAGGTCGGGGCGCGCTTCGAGCGCGGCGACTTCTTCGTCCCCGAGATGCTCGTGGCGGGCAAGGCGATGAGCGGCGCGCTGGACATCCTGCGCCCGCTGCTGGCCGAGACCGGGGCCCGCACCGTCGGCACGTTCCTGATGAGCACCGTCAAGGGCGACGTGCACGACATCGGCAAGAACCTGGTGAACATCATGCTCGAGGGCGCCGGGTTCCACGTGATCGACCTGGGCGTGCAGGTCTCGCCGGAGAAGGTGATCGCCGGGATCCGCGAGCACAACCCGGACATCGTCGGCTTCTCCGCGTTCCTCACCACGACCATGCCGATGTTCAAGGCCAACATCAACGCGCTGCAGAAGGCCGGCCTGCGCGACCAGGTGATCGTGATGGTCGGCGGCGCCCCGGTCACCCAGGAGTACGCCGACGCCGTCGGGGCGGACGGGTACGCCGCCGACGCCGCCACCGCCGTCCGCAAGGCCAAGGAACTGCTCGCCGCTCGTCGCGCCGCCGTGGGGGTCTGATGCACACCGTTCTCCGCTCCGCGACCCGCGAGGTCGTCATCGGCGGCGACCAGCCGTTCTGCCTGATCGGCGAGCGCCTCAACCCGACCGGGCGCAAGATCTTCGCCGAGCAGCTGCGCCGCGGCGACCTCTCGCGCATCGCCACCGACGTCGAGCAGCAGGTCGCCGCCGGCGCGACGATGCTGGACGTCAACATGGGCATCCCGCTCGTCGACGAGGCCGAGCTGCTCGCCAAGGCCGTCACGATGGTCCAGGAGCTCACCGACCTGCCGCTCGTCATCGACTCCTCGGTGGTCGAGGCGCTCGAGGCCGGGCTGGCCGCGTACCAGGGCAAGGCCCTGGTCAACTCGGTGACCGGGGAGCGGGAGCGGCTCGACGCGATCCTGCCGATCGTCGCCCGGCACGGGGCGGCGGTGATCGCGCTGCCCAACGAGGAGGACGAGATACCCGACGAACCGCAGCGCCGGCTGGAGATCACCAAGAAGATCCTGGACGTGGCGGTCGGTGAGTACGGCATCCCGCTCGAGGACATCGTCATCGACCCGCTGGCGATGCCGGTGGGCGCCGACACCACGCTGGTGGGGACCACCCTGCGCACCATCGAGCTGATCCACGACGAGTTCGGCCTGAACATGACCCTGGGCGCCTCCAACGTCTCGTTCGGCATGCCCGGGCGTGCGGCGCTGGGCGCGGCGTTCCTGCCGATGGCGATGCACGCCGGCCTGACCAGCGCCATCATGGACGTGCGGGCGCCGCAGATCGTCGAGGCGGTCAAGGCCGCGGACCTGCTGCTCGGCAACGACGAGTGGGGCGCGGCCTGGATCGCGCGGGCCCGGGCCGCGGCCGCCGCGGAGAAGGCCGCAGCGGGGAAGACGGCATGAGGATGTCGACCCCACGGTGACCGCCCTGCCCGATCCCCCTCAGGCCGATCCCGCCCAGGCCGATCCCGCCCAGCCGGATCCGCCCCGACCAGATCCAACCCAGCCCGAGCCGCCTCCGCCGGACCGGGTGCGCATCCGCTTCGACCCCGACGGAGCGCGGCCCCGCGAGGTGCGGGTGCCCGCCGGGGCCACCCTCTTCGACGCCGCCAGCTGGAACGGCATCGCGGTCGACTCCACCTGCGGCGGGCACGGCACGTGCCGGAAGTGCCGGATGCGGGTCGTCGAGGGCGACGTGCCGGTGTCGCGGCTCGACCCGCGGGCGTTCGGCCCGGACGAGCTGCGCGCCGGGTGGCGCCTCGCGTGCCGCGCGCGGGTCGAGCAGGACCTGCGCGTCGAGGTGCCACCGCTGGTCACCCGGCCGAAGGCGGCCACGGTCGGCGTCGGCCGGCAGGTGATCCTGCGGCCCGCCGTGCAGAAGCGGTGCGTGACGCTGACCGAGCCGACACTCGCCGACCAGCGCACCGACGTCGAACGCCTGCGCGACGCGCTGCCGGACCTGGAGCTGCGGGTCGGCCTGCCGGTGATCCGCGACCTGGCCCGGGCCCTCCGGGCGGGCGGGGGCGCCGACGCCACCGTCACCGCGGTGGTCGTCGACGACGTGCTCGTCGACGTCG
>DASQMQ010000204.1:0-6636 GCA_035645455.1 Pseudonocardia sp. | reverse complement strand
CCGTCCAGTTGGAGATCCATGGTGGTCCTGTCTCGGGGCGATCGGTCTCGGGGCGATCAGAGTGCACGGGCCTGCTCGCGCAGGTGGCGGTGCATCCCGTCGTAGGCCGCGACGGGCGGCAGCAGCGCCTTCTCCACCTTGGTCACCGCGCTGTAGTTGGTGTCCACCACGTTGGCCAGCGGCGACCGGCTGATCTGGGTGAGCAACTGGTAGGCGTCCAGCGGGTCGAGCCCGTACAGCTCGCCCAGCCAGCCGACCATGCCCACCTGGCTGGCCCGCCAGGCGTCCTCCAGCGGCCGCGACGACCCGACCACGGCGTAGTCCTCGTCGTGCTCCAGCCGCGGCCACTCCGGTGCCCCGCCCTTGACCAGTTCGACGACCAGGGTGACGTCCATGGCGCCCTCCACGGCGGTCCCGCAGCTCTCGCCCTCGCCCTGCCGGTAGTGCCCGTCGCCCACGCTGAACAGCGCGCCCTCGACGTTCACCCCCAGGTAGCAGGTGGTGCCGGCGCGCATCTCCGGGGTGTCCATGTTCCCGCCGAACTTGTCCGGGACCAGGCTGGTGCGCACCTCGCGGCCGGCCGGGGCGACGCCGATGGTGCCCAGCATCGGGGCCAGCGGCAGCTCCAGGCTCAGCGCCGAGCGCTGGGCCTCGAACAGCACCGTGCCGCGGGCCCGGTCCAGCTGGTAGATCCAGGTCTGCTCGGGCAGCGGCTGCTGCAGCAGGGCGGTGCGGTCGGTGCCGGTGAGCGCGCCGAAGAACGGGATGGTGGTCGAGGCGGCCCAGTCCCGGGCCGGGGTGAGCTCGGCGATGTGCACGGCCAGGGTGTCGCCGGGCTCGGCGCCCTCGACGAAGAACGGGCCGGTCTGCGGGTTGACCTCGGTCATGTCCAGCACCTGGGAGGGCAGGTCGGAGACCCGTTGCAGGCGCCCGGAGAAGGCGTCCTCGGTCCACAGCCGCAGCGCGGTACCGGGCTTGATCCGGTGGGTCGGAGCGGCCCCGCCGAAGGTCCAGGCGTACTGGTCGGGCCCCGGCCGGAACTCCACGACGTCCACGCGGTGATCGTCGTGCCGGGTGGGTCGGAGCGCAAGACAGACCGCCCGCCCGTCGATCACCGCCCGGCGCCGAGCGCGCGGGAGATGCCGCGGGCGGCGGCCCGGACGGCCGGCACGTACGCCCGGGAGTCGGTGCCCTCCGCCGGCACCACCACCGACAGCGCCGCGGCGACCCGGCCGTCCGCGTCGTGCACCGGGGCGGCCACCGACAGCGCGATCAGCTCGATCTGGCCGTCGGCGACCGCGACCCCGGTCCGGCGGACCTCGGCCAGGACCCGGCGCAGCTCGGCCGGGTCGCAGAGCGTCTTGGCGGTGTAGCGGTGCAGCGGCGAGGCCAGCACGCGCTCCTGCAGCTGCGGGTCGGCGTGGGCCAGCAGCACCAGGCCGACGCCGGTGGCGTGCAGCGGCAGCCGCCCGCCCACCCGGGTGATCACGTTGACCGCGCCCCGGCCGGAGATCCGTTCCAGGTAGACCGCGTCGGTGCCGTCCAGCACGGCGAGCTGGACGTTCTGCCGGGTCACCTCGTAGAGGTCCTCCAGGAACGGCATCGCCGACTCGCGCAGCCCGAGCCCGCGCGGGGCCAGTGCGCCGACCTCCCACAGCCGCAGCCCGACCCGGTACCGGCCCGCCACGCGCTCCAGCGCGCCCCACGCGGTCAGCTCGCCGACCAGGCGGTGCGCGGTGGTGAGCGGCAGCCCGGCCCGGCGGCTGATCTCGGTGAGGGTCAGCTCGGGCCGGTCGGCGCTGAACGCGGCCAGCACCGCCAGCACGCGTCCGGTCACCGAGGTCCCCACCCGGTCGATTCTTCCGTCCAACGGAAGCCACGTCGAGGTCGGGCGCGCCGTGCGCCAGGCTCCGCGGGTGCGCACTCAGGTCGGGATCGTGGGCGCGGGACCGGCGGGGCTGCTGCTGTCGCACCTGCTGGCCCGCCAGGGGATCGAGTCGGTCGTCCTGGAGTCGCGCTCGCGCGGCTACGTCGAGCAGCGGGTGCGGGCCGGCGTGCTGGAGCACCCGACGGTCGAGCTGCTGCGCGAGGTGGGTCTGGCCGACCGGCTGGACCGGGAGGGCATGGCGCACGAGGGCATCTCGCTGCGCTTCGACGGCGGCGACCACCGCATCGACTTCGCCGACCTGGTGGGCCGCGGGATCACCGTCTACGGCCAGCAGGAGGTGGTCAAGGACCTGATCGCGGCCCGCCTGGGCGACGGCGGCGACCTGCGCTTCGAGGTCTCCGACGTGACGATCGACGGCGTGCACGGCGACGCGCCCTCGATCGGGTTCACCGCCGCGGACGGCACCCGGCAGGTGCTGGACTGCGCCGTCGTCGCGGGCTGCGACGGCTTCCACGGGATCAGCCGCGGCGTCGTCGCCCCGCGGACCTACGACCGGGAGTACCCGTTCGGCTGGCTCGGGATCCTGGCCAGGGCCGCCCCGACCCACCACGAGCTGGTCTACGCCAACCACGAGAACGGGTTCGCGCTGTACTCCATGCGCAGCCCCCAGGTCACCCGGCTCTACCTGCAGGTCCCGCCGGGCACCGACGCCGCCGACTGGTCCGACGCCCGGATCTGGGACGAGCTGCAGACCCGGCTGGCCGCCGACGGCTTCTCGGTCGAGGAGGGCCCGCTGATCGAGAAGGGCGTCACCGGGATGCGCAGCTACGTGGCCGAGCCGATGCGGCGCGGCCGGCTGTTCCTGGCCGGCGACGCCGCGCACATCGTGCCGCCGACCGGGGCGAAGGGCATGAACCTGGCCGTCGCCGACGTCCGGGTGCTGGCCGAGGCGCTGACCGAGCTGCTCCGCGACGGCGACCCGGCCGGCGTGGACAGCTACTCCGACCGGTGCCTGGCCCGGGTCTGGCGGGCCGAGCACTTCTCCTGGTGGATGACCTCCATGCTGCACAACTTCGACTCCGCGGACCCGTTCCAGCGCAAGCTGCAGCTCGCCCAGCTGCGCTACACGGTGACCTCGCGCGCCGCCGCCACCTCCCTCGCCGAGAACTACGTCGGCTTGCCCCACGGAGCTGCCCTGTGACCGTCCCCGACCTCGCCGGCTACCGGCTGCCCCCGCAGGGCACGCACCCGGCGCACCGCTGGCCGGACTACCGGAGCACCCGGTTGCGCGCGCCGGCGCAGGCGCCGGTGGTGCTGCGCGACCGGCTCACCGAGATCACCGGGCCGCTGCTGACCGGCGACCTCGGCCCGTCCGACCACGACCTGACCACCCAGCACGCCGGCGAGCCGATCGGCCAGCGGATCGTGGTGTTCGGCCGGGTCCTGGACGCCGACGGCCGGGCGGTGCCCGACACCCTGGTCGAGGTGTGGCAGGCCAACGCCGCGGGCCGCTACGCCCATCGGGCGGACGACTGGTCCGCCCCGCTGGACCCGAACTTCACCGGCGGCGGGCGGGTGCTCACCGACTCCGCGGGCCACTACTCGTTCACCACGATCAAGCCCGGCGCCTACCCGTGGGGCAACCACCCCAATGCCTGGCGGCCGGCGCACATCCACCTCTCGTTGTTCGGCCGGTCGTTCACCCAGCGGCTGGTCACCCAGATGTACTTCCCGGACGACCCGCTGTTCGACCAGGACCCGATCTTCAACTCGGTGCCCGACGAGAAGGCCCGCCGGCGCATGGTGTCGGCCTTCGACCTGGCGGCCACCCGCCCGGAGTGGGCGCTGGCCTACCGGTTCGACATCGTCCTGCGCGGGCGCGAGCAGACTCCCTTCGAGGAGCCCCATGAGTGACACCGCGCCCGGGACCGACGAGCCGACGGCCCCGGCAGCCGGCGTCCCGGACGGGCTGACGCCGTCGCAGACGGTCGGGCCGTTCCTGTCCATCGGGCTGACCTGGCCCGGCGGCCACCGGGTGGTGCCCGAGGGCACCCGGGGCGCCGTCCGGATCACCGGGGTGCTCCGCGACGGCAACGGCGACCCGGTCGGCGACGGGCTGATCGAGACCTGGCAGGCCGATCCGGACGGCCGCTTCGACCACCCCGACGACCCGCGCGGGGCCACCGGGTCGGGCTTCGGCGGCTTCGCCCGCTGCGCCACCGACCAGGACGGCCGGTTCGAGGTGCTCACCGTGAAGCCCGGCGCCCTGGGCGACGGCCAGGCCCCGCACATCGACGTCACGGTGCTGGCCCGCGGCCTGCTCGACCGGCTGGTCACCCGGATCTACTTCCCGGACGAGGACGCGGCCAACGCCGCCGACCCGCTGCTGTCGAGCCTGCCCGCGGACCGGGCCGCCACCCTGGTCGCCCGCCCGGCCGGGCCCGGCGAGCTGCACTGGGACGTGCGCCTGCAGGGCGCGGGGGAGACCGTCTTCCTGATCGTCTGAGCCCACCGGCGGTCCGTACCCCGGCCCGTGTCGCCGATCACCGCATCGTGTGGAGATCCGGCGCCCGGGGTAATGCCGTGGCAGCGGGACGTCGATCACGCCGGTGGGCGCCCGGCAACCGGAGTCGCCCCGGCGAGCACAGCGATGCCACAGGTGGGAGACGGCGTCCGCACCAGCGGGCGGGGAGAATCGACTCGACGGACCGGACGTCGAGAACGGGGTGGTCGAGGTGGGAGACACCGCGCAGGCGGTGGCGGGGAGCGTCGCCGCACGACGTCTCCGGTTCCGCCGGCGGCACCCGCTGCCCGCGCAGATCCTGCGGTACGCGATCGTCGGCGGGACCGGCACCGCGGCCAACGCGACGATCTTCCTGGTGCTCCGGATCTGGTTCGACGCGCTGCCGGCCAACCTGGTCGCGCTGGTGCTCAGCACCGCCATCAGCACCGAGCTCAACCGCCGGTTCACCTTCGGCGGGGCTGCCGCGCAGCACTGGCGCACCACCGTGCAGAACGGTGGCACGGTCCTGTTCTACGCCTTCTACAGCTCGGCGGTCCTGCTCCTGCTCGGGCTGGCGGTCGACTCGCCGAGCCCCTGGCTGGAGTCGCTGGCGGTGGCCACGGCCAGCGTGCTCGGTGGCAGCGTGCGGTTCCTCGTGCTGCGCCTGTGGGTGTTCCGCGATGACGACGACGAGCAGTCGCCGGAAGCCGCGGAGCACGAGCGCCTCTGGCCGGGCCCGGGTTTCCGGGCCGCGCCGGTGGGGCCCGGGCAGTAGGTTCGGAGGCATGGCTGTGACGGAGTCGGACACCGCGGAGGCCTCGGGCGCGTTCGAGCGCAAGCCGGTCGGCCTGGACGAGCGCATCACCGCCGACGGGGGCTCGGCGTGGCCGGTGGAGGCCGGCCGGTACCGGCTGGTGGTGGCCCGGGCCTGCCCGTGGGCCAACCGGTCGGTGATCGTGCGGCGGCTGCTCGGGCTGGAGCCGGCGATCTCGATGGGCATCGCCGGCCCGCTGCACGACGAGCGCAGCTGGCGGTTCCACCTCGACCCCGACAACCGGGACCCGGTGCTGGGCATCGAGTGGCTGGGCGACGCCTACCGCAAGGCCGACCCCGACTTCGACGCCGGGATCACCGTGCCGGCCATGGTGGAGGTCGCCACCGGCAAGGTGGCCAGCAACGGCTTCCAGCAGCTCACCCTGGACTTCGCCACCCAGTGGACGGAGTTCCACCGCGAGGGCGCCCCGGACCTCTACCCCGAGCGGCACCGCGCCGAGATCGACCAGGTCGTCGCCGAGGTCTACGAGGACGTCAACAACGGCGTCTACCGGTGCGGGTTCGCCTCCTCCCAGGGCGCCTACGAGCGGGCCCACCGGGCGCTGTTCGACCGGCTCGACGCGCTGTCCGAGCGGCTGTCGACGCAGCGCTACCTGGTCGGCGGCACCATCACCGAGGCCGACGTGCGGCTGTGGGTCACCCTGGTCCGGTTCGACGCGGTCTACCACGGCCACTTCAAGTGCAACCGGCAGAAGCTCACCGAGATGCCGGTGCTGTGGGCCTATGCCCGCGACCTGTTCCAGACCCCAGGGTTCGGCGACACCATCGACTTCGAGCAGATCAAGCAGCACTACTACGGCGTGCACCTGAACATCAACCCGACCGGCGTGGTGCCGCTGGGCCCGGACAACTCCGGCTGGCTCACCGAGCACGGCCGCGAGGAGCTGGGTGGGCGTCCGTTCGGCGACGGCACCCCGCCCGGCCCGCCCCCGGAGGGGGAGCGCGTCCCGCCACTGGCCTGATCGCCCGGATCAGCGCCGCAGCAGCCCGTCGACCAGCTGGACCAGCGCGAACCGCACCTCGGCGGTCGCCGTGGCCCGGTCGTCGGCCCGGGCGGCGTACAGGGCTGCTTCCTCCAGCGCGCCGAGCAGCACGTGGGCCAGCGGCCGGACCGGCTGCCGGGCCACCACCCCGCCGTCGATCAGCCCCTGCACGGTCGTCTCGATCAGGCCCACCGCGTACCGGCGGCCGATATCGCGCCACCGCTCCCAGCCCAGCGCGGCGGGGGCCTCGATGAGCACGATGCGGTGCACCTCGGGGTCGGCGCAGGCGGCCAGCCAGCTGTCGATGCCGGCGTGCAGCGCGGCCGTCGGGTCGCCGGTGGCGGGGACGCCGGCGATCCGCGCCACGATCTCGGTCTCGATCTGCTCGTAGACCGCGACGAACAGCTCCTCCTTGCCGGCGAACTGGT
>DASQMQ010000203.1:0-6248 GCA_035645455.1 Pseudonocardia sp. | reverse complement strand
CAGCTCGGCGTCGCCGCCGGGGCCGCGGTACTTGACCGTCGGGGTGATCCGGACCAGGTCGCCGCCCAGCGAGACCGAGGTCGCCCGCAGCACCGCGTCGCGGCCGATCGACAGGTGCTGGGCGCCCACGTGCACGGCGTCGTCGGCCCACTCCTCGGTGACCACCAGGGTCAGCCGCGAGGAGTCGGCCAGCACGACCTCCAGGTTGTCGGCCAGCGCGCCGGAGCCCCGCTGCTCGACGACCACGGTCGCCGAGGCGTTCGGGGTGGTGCGCAGCTGGATGTGGCCGGCCGCGGTGACCCCCGCGCCGGGACCGGTCACGGTGATCGTGACCGGTGCCGGGGAGCCTTCCAGGGTGACCACGGTGGCCTCGCGGAACGCCGACCAGGCCGCGGCCGCGACCCGGTCGGCCGGGACACCGCCCTGGCCGAGGCGGGCGTCGTCGCGGCCGACGGTCTCGACCGTCACGCCCTCGCCCGTCGACACCACGACCTGCGCGGTGCCCTCGAACGCGGCGCCGTCGTGCAGGCCGCGCAGCCGGCGCAGCGGGGTGAACCGCCAGTTCTCCTCGCGGCCGCCGGGGACCTCGAAGGCCTCGACGTCGTAGGCGGTGAACCGGTCGCTGGCCGAGGCCAGCGGCTTGGAACCCTGCCCCTCCTTGGCCCCGGCCAGCTCGGGAGCCAGGCCGGCGACCTCGGCCGCGGCGGGTGCGGTGTCCGGCGGGGTCATCCGACCGAGCCCTCCATCTGCAGCTCGATGAGGCGGTTCAACTCCAGCGCGTACTCCATCGGCAGTTCGCGGGCGATCGGCTCGATGAACCCGCGGACCACCATGGCCATCGCCTCGTCCTCGGTCAGGCCCCGGCTCATCAGGTAGAAGAGCTGGTCGTCGCTGACCTTGGAGACGGTGGCCTCGTGGCCCATCGTCACGTCGTCGTTGCGCACGTCGACGTAGGGGTAGGTGTCCGAGCGGCTGATCGTGTCGACCAGCAGCGCGTCGCACTTCACCGTGGAGCGCGAGTGGTGCGCCTTCGGGTTGACCTGCACCAGACCGCGGTAGGAGGTGCGGCCCCCGCCGCGGGCCACCGACTTGGAGATGATCGTCGAGGACGTGTGCGGCGCCAGGTGCACCATCTTGGCCCCGGCGTCCTGGTGCTGGCCCTCGCCGGCGAACGCGATCGAGAGCACCTCGCCCTTGGCGTGCTCGCCCATCAGCCACACGGCCGGGTACTTCATGGTGACCTTGGAGCCGAGGTTGCCGTCGACCCACTCCATGGTCGCGCCCGCCTCGGCCTTGGCCCGCTTGGTGACCAGGTTGTAGACGTTGTTCGACCAGTTCTGGATGGTCGTGTAGCGGCAGCGGCCGCCCTTCTTGACCACGATCTCCACGACCGCCGAGTGCAGCGAGTCGGACTTGTAGATCGGCGCCGTGCAGCCCTCGACGTAGTGCACGTAGGCACCCTCGTCGACGATGATCAGCGTGCGCTCGAACTGGCCCATGTTCTCGGTGTTGATCCGGAAGTAGGCCTGCAGCGGGATGTCGACGTGCACGCCCGGCGGCACGTAGATGAACGACCCGCCCGACCACACCGCGGAGTTCAGCGCGGAGAACTTGTTGTCCCCGGCCGGGATCACCGAGCCGAAGTACTCCCGGAACAGCTCCGGGTGCTCGCGCAGCCCGGAGTCGGTGTCCAGGAAGATCACGCCCTGCTCCTCCAGGTCCTCGCGGATCTGGTGGTAGACGACCTCGGACTCGTACTGCGCGGCCACCCCGGACACCAGGCGGGCCTTCTCGGCCTCCGGGATGCCCAGCTTGTCGTAGGTGTTCTTGATGTCGGCCGGCAGGTCGTCCCAGGTGGCGGCCTGCTTCTCGGTCGAGCGCACGAAGTACTTGATGTTGTCGAAGTCGATGCCGGACAGGTCGGCACCCCAGCGCGGCATCGGCTTGCGCTCGAACAGGCCCAGGGCCTTGAGGCGGAAGTCGAGCATCCACTGCGGTTCGTTCTTCAGGGCGGAGATGTCGGCCACCACGTCGGCGGACAGACCGCGGCGTGCGGTGGCGCCCGCGGTGTCGGAGTCGGCCCAACCGAAGTCGTAGCGGCCGAGCGTCGCGAGCGTCTCCTCCTGGGTGAGTGCCTCAGGAGCGGTGGTCATTCGGACTGCCTCCCTCTCAGGGATCCTGCTGTCGAGGTGGTGGTGGGTCGGTCGTCGGGAGAGTCGTCGGGGGATCCGGGCGGGCCCGGGGGTCCGGTCCCGGCCGTGCCGGGTTCGGGGGGCGGGTGTTCGGGACCCGACTGCTCGGGGGCGGCGGCCGGCACGTGGGTGGTGCAGGCGGCATCGCCCCGGGCGATGGTGGCCAGCCGCTGCACGTGCGTGCCGAGCAGATCGGCGAACGCACGGGTCTCAGCCTCGCACAGCTCCGGGAACTCGGCCGCGACGTGGGCCACCGGGCAGTGGTGCTGGCACAGCTGCACGCCGGCCCCCGCCGAGCGGGCCTGCGCGGCGTACCCGCGCGAGGTCAGCACGCCGGCCAGCGCCTCGACCCGGGCCGCCGGACCGTGCGCCGCGGTGACCAGGTCGGCGCCGGGACCGATCAGCTCGGTGACCCGGCTCTGCGCGAACCCGCGCACCGCTGCGGCGCCGCCGTGCTGGTCGAGGTAGCGCAGGGCGGCCACCGCGAGGTCGTCGTAGCCGTGGCCGAACCGGGCCCGGCCCGCGTCGGTGAGCAGGTAGTGCCGGGCCGGGCGGCCGCGGCCGCGCGGGCCGCGCCGGGCAGCCGGGCCGACCTGCGCCTCGCCGTCGGCGATCAGCGCGTCCAGGTGCCGGCGGACGGCCGGCGCGGACAGCTCCAGCACCTCGGCCACCTCGGCGGCGGCGACCGGCCCGCGCTCCATGAGCACCCGGGCCACGGCCTTGCGGGTGCGGCCGTCGCCGCCGGCAGCGGGCTCGCGCAGGTCGAGGCCGGACGGCAGGGCGCCGTCCGGGTGCGCCTGCTGCGTTCCCGGGCTTTTCACAACATCAGTGTTTCCTATTTGCGGTGGCCGTGCAAACCACCCCGCGGGCCGGGTGAGGACCGTCACCGTCAGCCGCGCTCGCTACCCTGCGCCCATGGTCGCAGCGGAGCTCGAGGGGGCTCGCCCGGTCGTGGTCGAGGACCCGCCCCGGGATCCCAGCCGGGTCGCCCGGCGCCTCGGGCTGACCGGGTCGCTGCTGCTGGCCGTCGGCGCGCTCGGCGCCGGGGCGCTGCCGGTGCCCAACCCGCTGTTCGGCCAGCGGGTGCTCGGGCTGCCCGCGCGCAACGCGACGCTGGCCATCGCGATCTGCTACACCGGGCTGATCCTGGTGGTGCTGGCCTGGCTGTGGGTCGGCAAGATGCTGCGCGCCCGGGGCGCGGTGGCACCGGCACCGAACCCGGCCCAGCTGGCCCGGACCGCGGTGCTGTGGGCGATCCCGCTGGCCGTCGCGCCGCCGATGTTCTCCCGCGACGTCTACAGCTACCTCGCGCAGAGCGCGATCCTCGACCGCGGGCTGGACCCGTACGTGCTGGGGCCGGCCGAGGCGCTCGGCGTCGAGGACCCGCTGACCCGCTCCATCCCGACCATCTGGCGCGACACCCCGGCCCCCTACGGCCCGCTGTTCCTGCTGCTCGGCCGCGGGGTCACCGTGCTGGCCGGGAACGACGTGGTGTTCGGCGTGCTGGTCCACCGGGTGCTGGCGCTGGCCGGCCTGGCGATGATCATCTGGGCGCTGCCCCGGCTGGCCGCCCGCTGCGGGCTCGACCGCGGGCTGGCGCTGTGGCTCGGGGCGGCCAACCCGCTGGTGCTGTTCCACCTGGTCAGCGGCATCCACAACGAGGCGCTGATGGTCGGGCTGATGCTGGCCGGCATGGAGATCGGGCTGCGCGTGGGCGACCGGCTGCTCGACCACCGGCTGCTGCTGGGCGGCAGCCTGATCGTCGCCGCGTCCGCGGTCAAGCTGCCGGCCCTGCTGGCGCTGGGCTTCCTGGGCATGGAGGTGGCCCGCCGGCGCGGCGCCCGGGTCCGCGACGTGGCCGCGGTCGCCGCCGTGCTGACCGTGCTCGCCGTGCTGCTCTACGCGCTGATGTCCGCGGCCACCGGCGTCGGCCTGGGCTGGATCTCCACCCTGGACACCCCGACCCTGATCCGCAGCTGGATGTCGCTGTCCACCGACGTGGGGCTGCTCGGTGGCCAGATCGGCATCCTGGGCGGGCTGGGCGACCACACCGACACCGTGCTCGCGGTGGCCCGCGGCATCGGCCTGGTCGGCGCCGCGGTCGCCTGCGGCTGGCTGCTGCTGGCGGTGCTGCGCGACCGGCTGGACCCGATCTCGGCGATGGCCGCCGGGCTGGGCGCGGTGCTGCTGCTCGGCCCGGTCGTGCACCCCTGGTACCTGCTCTGGGCGGTGATCCCGCTGGCCGCCACCATGGGTCTGCCGATCTACCGGCGGACCATCCTGGCCGCCTCCGCGGTGCTGGCCCTGCTGGTGCCGCCCACCGGGGCGGACTTCAACTTCCGGGTGTTCCAGCTGCCGCTGGCCATCGTGGCCGGGCTGCTGATGCTGGTGCTGGTGCTCGCCTTCCAGCGCTGGCAGCTCACCGGCCAGCGCGGCGCCGACATCGACGCGCTGCCCGGCCGGGGTCCGACGGCCCGGCCCGGGGCGCCCTAGAATCCCGGCGTGAGCTCGCCCGCACCCGCCGTCACCGTCCGGGGCCTGGTGAAACGGTACGGCCGGACCACCGCGGTGGACGGGCTCGACCTGGACCTGCCGACCGCCGCGGTGCTGGCCCTGCTCGGCCCCAACGGCGCCGGCAAGACCACCACCGTCGAGATCTGCGAGGGGTTCGTCCGCGCCGACGCCGGCGAGGTCCGGGTGCTGGGCACCGATCCGGCCGGGGCACCCGACGCCCTGCGCGCCCGGGTCGGGGTGATGCCCCAGGGCGGCGGCGCCTACCCGGGGGTGCGCGCGGCGGAGATGCTCGCCCTGGTCGCCGCCTGCTCGGCGCACCCGCTCGACGTCGGCTGGCTCAGCACCGTGCTCGGCCTGGACGGCTGCGCCCGCACCCCCTACAAGCGGCTCTCCGGTGGCCAGCAGCAGCGCCTGGCGCTGGCCTGCGCCGTGGTCGGCCGCCCGGAGCTGGTGTTCCTCGACGAGCCCACCGCCGGGATGGACCCGCAGGGCCGCCGGCTGGTGTGGGACCTGATCCGGGCGCTGCGCCGGGACGGGGTGGCGGTGCTGCTCACCACGCACCTGATGGAGGAGGCCGAGGAGCTGGCCGACCAGGTGGTGATCATCGACCACGGCCGGGTGGTCGCCCAGGGCAGCCCGGTCGCCCTGACCGCCACCACCGACCAGCGCGAGCTGCGGTTCCGGGCCCGGCCCGGGATGGACGTGGCCGGGCTCACCGCGGCCCTGCCCGCCGGGTACGGCGCCGACGAGCCGATCTCCGGCCGGTACGTCGTGCGCGGGCGGATCGACCCGTCGGTGCTGTCCACCATCACCGGCTGGTGCGCCGCCCAGGGCGCGCTGGCCGACGACGTCCAGGTGGCCCGGCGCAGCCTGGAGGACGTCTTCCTGGAGCTGACCGGACGGGAGCTGCGGTCGTGACCGGTGCACCGGACGGGGCCGCCCGGCCCGCGACCTTCCCGCCGGGTACCTTCCGCCCGCGGCCGGGCGCCGGGTCACCGGGCCGGATGCTGGCCGTGCAGGCCACCACCGAGCTGAAGCTGGCCCTGCGCAACGGCGAGCAGGTGCTGCTCACCCTGTTCATCCCGATCGTGCTGCTGGTCGGGCTGGCCACCCTGGACGTGGTGCCGCTGCCCGAGCCGCGGATCGCCGCGGTGGCGCCGGGCATCCTGGCGCTGGCCGTGATGTCCACCGCCTTCACCGGCCAGGCCATCGCGCTCGGCTTCGACCGCCGCTACGGCGTGGTTCGCCGGCTGGCGGCCACCGCGCTGCCGCGCTGGCTGCTGGTGGCCGGCCGGCTGGTCGCGGTGCTCGGCGTGGTCGCGATCCAGGTGGCGCTGCTGGGGGCGCTCGCGGTGGGGCTGGGCTGGCGGCCGGAGCCGGCCGGGCTCGGCTGGGCCGCGCTGCTGCTCGTGCTGGGCTGCGCGGCGTTCGGCGCCCTGGGCATCCTGCTCGGCGGGACGCTGCGCGCGGAGATCGTGCTCGCGGTGGCGAACCTGGTCTGGTTCGTGCTGCTGATGGCCGGCGGGGTCGCGATCCCGCTGG
>DASQMQ010000202.1:0-6487 GCA_035645455.1 Pseudonocardia sp. | reverse complement strand
GACCGGGACCACCCCGACGCCCGGCGGGGCCCCGGCGTTCTTGTCCGGCTCGGCCGGGAACCCCAGCCGCCCCGCCGCGTCCAGGAACCGCTCCGCCGACGGGTGCAGCAGCTCCCCCGCCGGCCGCCGCACTGGCACCGGCCCGTGCGCTCCGTGCTGGGCAGGTTCAGGAGAGCCCCGATGCTGCCCGGAGAGGACCGGAACGTGGCTCTGCTGAACCTGAGCGGGCAGGTGGTGGTCGAGGTCGGTCTCGGCGCGGACGTAGCAGTCGACGAGGTCGGGCCAGGACCAGCCGGGTCGGGCCCAGTCCCGGGTGTCGGCGGGGGTGGCCCAGACCCAGTTGGCGCCGTTGGTGGCACCGGAGCCGCCCAGCCCGCGGCCCCGGGGCACGGTGGTGGTCCGGCCGGGGCGCAGCTCGGCGGCGTAGGCCCAGTTCCGCGGGTGCGTCGGGGAGGATCCGGCCAGCGTGGCGGCGCTGCGCAGGTCGGGATCCGGGTGCGCCGGCCCGGCCTCCAGCAGCAGCACCCGCCCGGGCAGGCGGGCGGCCAGCGCGCAGCCCGCGGAGCCGGCGCCGACCACGAGGGTGTCGTAGCCGCCGGCGTCATCCACATGGGGGAGGATGGCAGCCGATGGACGATCTCGCGCAGGACCTGGCCGCCTTCATCACGGCCGCGCCGACGCCGTACCACGCGGTGGCCGAGGCCGTCCGCCGGCTGACCGCGGCGGGCTTCACCGAGCAGTCCGAGACCGCCCCCTGGTCGGACGGCCCGGGCGGGCGCCACCTCGTGCGCGACGGCACGTTCGTGGCGTGGTTCGTGCCCGCGGACCTGCCGCCCGGAGCACCGCTGCGGATCATGGCCGCGCACACCGACTCCCCCACCCTGAAGGTCAAGCCGAACCCCGACGTCGGGGCCGGCGGCTGGCGGCAGGTGGCCGTGGAGGTCTACGGCGGCGCGCTGTGGAACTCCTGGCTCGACCGCGACCTCGGGCTGGCCGGGCGGCTCGCGCTGTTCGACGGCACCGTCGTCCTGGTCGACGCGCACCGGCCGTTGCTGCGGGTGCCGCAGCTGGCCATCCACCTCGACCGCACCCAGAACCAGGGCCTGCAGCTCGACGCGCAGCAGCACCTGCTGCCGATCTGGGGGCTCGGCGCGGCGGTCGAGGGCGACCTGGTCGGGTTCGTGGCCGCCGAGGCGGGCGTCGACCCGGCCGAGGTGGCGGCGTTCGACCTGGTGGTGCACGAGCTGACCGCGCCGGCCCGGCTCGGTGAGCACGGCGAGCTGCTGGCCGCGCCCCGGCTGGACAACCTGGCCTCGGTGCACGCCGGGCTGGCCGCCCTGCTCGCCGCGGCCGACGAGGCCGACGGGGTGATCCCGGTACTGGTCGGGTTCGACCACGAGGAGATCGGCAGCGGGTCGGCGACCGGCGCGTCCGGGCCGCTGCTGGAGAACGTGCTGACCAAGCTGGCCGGTGGCCACGACCACCGCGCCGCGACCTTCGCCGCCTCGCGCTGCCTGTCGGTGGACGTCACGCACGCGGCCCACCCCAACTACCTGCACCTGCACGAGCCGACCCACCGGACGCTGCCCAACCACGGCCCGGCGCTGAAGGTCAACGCGAACCAGCGCTACGCCACCGACGCGCCCGGCGCCGCCGCGTGGCACCGCGCCTGCCGCGACGCCGGGGTGCCCACGCAGGTGTTCGTCGGGAAGAACACCGTGCCGTGCGGGTCGACGGTGGGCCCGCTGCTGTCCACCCGGCTCGGCATCCGCACCGTCGACGTGGGGATACCGGTGCTGTCCATGCACTCCGCCCGCGAACTGTGCGGGGTCGACGATCCGGCCCACCTCGCCGCCGCGACCGCCGCGTTCCTCACCGATCCGACCTGACGGATCACCGTCGGGATGCGCTACGGGTGTCCCGGAGGCCGACCTTCACCTACCGTGGTCGGCGTGCACCCGGACCGCGCGCACGTCGACCCTCCTGACGAGGGGCGGGCGACGGTGTCCGCAGACCAGGTCTGGCGCCCCGGCCAGCGCGACGTCTACTGGTTCGTCGGCGGTCCGCTGGACGGGCGGGTGCAGACCCGCCCCGCGGCCGAGCCCGTCCCGGCCAGCATCCGCTACGTCCACCTGCACGACGGGCCGAAGATCGTGCACTACTACGACCTCACCGAGGTCGCCGGGCACGGCGGCGAGTACCGGCTGCGGACCGGCTGACACCTCCGGTGGTGGTCACCGCGGCCCGCGGTAGCCGGCGGGGACGTCGTCCGCGCCGGGCGGCACCCGCCCGGGAACGGGCCGGTCGTCGAGGAACGCCCGGACCGCCTCGCGGAACACCGCGGGGAGCTCCTGGTGGACGTTGTGCCCGGCCTCGGGCAGGTAGAGCAGCTGCGAGCGGGGCAGCCGGGTGCGGTAGTCGATCGCGGAGCGCCAGGACAGGTAGTCGCAGCCGCCCTTGACGATCAGCGTGGGGGTCGGCAGCCCGGTCAGCGCGGGCCGGGGATCGCTCGGCACCGGAGCGGTCGCCGACTGCGGGTACTGCAGGGCGTAGAAGCCGCTGCCCCGCACCGGCGGCGGATCCGCCGGGGGCCGGCAGAACAGCGCCGGCACGCTGAGCGCGAGGACCCGGTCGTTGCGGGCGTCGGCCTCGGCGTCGCCGAGGAACGCGTGCGCCGCGGCCGGGCGCACCTGCAGCAGCGCGTAGCCCAGCAGGGCCCGCGGGGCCAGCACCTCCTGGTACAGCCGCAGCCGCTGCCCCCCGTCCAGCCCCGCGGTGGCCAGCTCGCCGCTGGTGTCGCCCGGATCGAGGGCGCCGGGTGAGACCAGCACCAGCCGCTCGACGCGCTGGGGGTGCGCGGCCAGGTACGCGGCAGCGAGCGCACCGCCGGAGGAGTGCCCCACCAGGACCATCCGGTCCAGGCCGAGCCGGGCGCGCAGCGCCTCCAGGTCGGCGACGTCCCGGTCGCGGCCGTAGCCGCGCGGGTCGGCCAGCCGGGTGGAGGCGTCGGTGCCCAGCTGCGCGTACAGGTACACGTCCGCGCCGAGCTCGGTCAGCGGCGCGAGCACGGCCGCGTTGGCGGCCAGGTCGGGGACGCCGGGGCCGCCGTGCAGCACCACGATCGACGGCCGGGTCACCGGCGTGCGGCCCGGCAGCCGGGTGACGACCAGCCGCGAGCCGGTGGGCAGTGAGACCTGCTGCTCACCGGGCAGCACCGGGCGCGGTGGGCCGATCGCGGTGGCCGGCACCAGCGCGGTCCCGGCGAACACCGCCAGCAGCAGCCCCGCGCTGGAGGCGAACAGCCAACCGCCCGCGGCCCGCCGCCGGGCGGGGCGGGCGCGCCGCGCCACCGACCCGGCGCCCACCGCGTCGGCGACGAGGAACGCGAACACCCCCGCGCCGACGAACAGCACCGGTCGTCCGGTGACCGCCGCCGTCGCGAGCAGCACGCCGATCCCCACCACCACCGCCAGGGTGACCGCGCCGATCACCAGCAGGGCGGTCACCCCGGTGCGCCGGCGACGGTCCGCAGTGGTCATCCCGCCACGCCACCACGATCCCGGCGCGCGCACCTCAGGGCTGAGCCCGGGCCGGGCTCGGGGACGCCCCGGAGCCGCCACGGGTGGCGTTGCCGACAGGGCCGCGTCTCGGGTCGCGCGTCGGGCGCGGCGGTGCTGTGCTGGACGAGGAGCAGCAATGCGGAGGTGACCGTGGCGGAGCGGAGCGACGACGGGCTGTTCGGGCCCGACTCGATGACCTGGCGGGTGCACCTGGAACCGGTGATGTTCGTCGGTGGGTTGCGCGCGCTGCTGCTGCAGTCGCTGCACCCTCGGGTCATGCGCGGCACCTTCCAGAACTCGGCGCTGTTCGACCCGGCCAAGGCCTGGGCCCGGTTCCAGCGCACGGTCGAGTTCGTCGGCACCCGGACCTTCGGCAGCCTGGCCGAGGTGGAGACGGCGTCGGCGCGGGTGCGCAAGCTGCACAGCTCGCTGCGCGGGTTCGACCCGGACACCGGCACGCACTTCCGCCTCGACGAGCCGGCCGGGCTGCGCTGGGTGCACAGCACCGAGATCGACTCCTACGTCCAGGTCGGGCTGCGGGCCGGGATCCTGGACGCCGCGGGCGCCGACCGCTACCTGGCCGAGAGCCTGCGGGCAGCCCGGGTGATCGGGCTGGACGAGGCGCCCTCGACGCGCGCGGAGATGGCCGCCTACCTGGAGGGCATGCGCCCGACGCTGGCGATCACCGACGAGGCCCGGCGCGCCGTGGGCAACCTGTTCGACCCGAAGGGCCCGGCCCCGACCGGGGTCAAGCTGGCCATCCCGGCGGTGGCCTCGCTGTCGCTGGCCACGCTGCCGCGCTGGGCCCGCCGGATGTACGGGCTGCCCGGCCTGCCGACCACCGACCTCGGCGCCACGCTCGCCTTGCGCGCCCTGCGCACGGCCACCGGGCTGCTGCCGGACCTGCCCGCTCCGGTGGAGATCGAGCGGGCCCGGCAGCTGGTCCGGGAGCGCCGCGGGACCCGCCGGGTATCACGAGCGTTCCTCCCGGCTCGTCTGGTCGGCGGGTAGCGAGCCCGGGGGCCTGGCTACCCGCCACCTCCCCCGACCGCCGCCGCGCCGGTGCGCAGCAGGTGGGGCAGCACCGCGGCCAGGCCCAGCCCCACCGCCGCGATGAGCGGCACCTCACCGAGCACCCACGCCGTGTAGACCCCGAACGTCAGCACGTCGGTACCCAGCCCGGCGACCGAGGTCACGGTGGCCCGGGACCGGCTGCCGATCCGGTCCTGCAGCCGGGCGTCGACGACCACCAGCACCGCCCGGTAGCCGCCGTAGAACAGCGCGACACCGGCGATCCCAGTCGGGTGGGCGAGCAGGCCGGCCGCCCCGAACAGCGCCATCGACACCGCCAGCAGCCCGGCGACGGCCGCCCCCGGCAGCCGGGCCGCCCGCCCGGCCAGCACGGCTCCGAGCACGCCGGCCGCGATCACCGGCAGGTCGGCGATCGGCACCCAGCGGACCGGGACCCCCCATCCGGCCACCATCAGCGGGAAGTACTCCTCGACGGCGTCGAACGCGCCCAGCGCCATCGCGGCCACCAGGACCCCGCGGACCGCCGGACGGGACGCGGCCTCGGACACGCCGACCCGCAGGGTGGCCAGGTAGCCGAGCTCGGGGTCGTCCTCGGGGCCGGTGTCGCGGGGCGGTTCGGGCAGCCGGGCGGCCAGTACGGCGGCGGCCAGCGCGACCCCGACGCTGACCCAGCCGGCGAGCTGGTTGCCGCCGAGGGCGAACAGCGCCGTCGCGGCCAGCGCGGCGGGCAGTTGCGCGACCAGTTCGGCCGCGTTCACCCAGCCGTTCACCCGGGCGTAGTGCTCCCGGGCACCGGCCGCGGCCAGCCCGTCGTAGAGCAGGGCCTCCGCGGCCCCGGACACCAGCGACGAGCCCAGCCCCCACAGCACGAAGCCGAGGGCGAAGCCGGGGAAACCGGGCAGCAGCACCCAGGCCGCGTAGCCGGTGGCGGTGAGGATGCCGCCGGCCACCAGGTTGCCGCGCCGGGAGAACCGGTCGGCGAGCGCCCCGGTGGGCACCTCGACGACCACGCCGACGGCCGACCAGATCGCGAACAGCGCCGAGATCTGCGCGCCGGACAACCCGGTGTCGACGAACAGCAGCGCGTACAAGGGGTAGATCGGGATGGTGTCGGCCAGCAGCGCCCACCCGACCATGCGTCGGGCGAGCGGGCGGGCCGGGGGCGGTAGAGTGCGTCAACCAGGCATGTCAGCGACGGTAACGCTGATCGGCGAACCGCCCAACGGGTTTTCGGCACAAGCCCCGGCGGCCGGACGGCGCGGGTTCGCGGGTGCGCCGCGCCGTGGGTTCCCGGTCGTGACCATGATCGGCTGGGACGACGAGGGCGCCGGCATCCTCGGCGGCGACCTGGCCCCCGCCCTGGTCCACGCCACTACGGCGAACGGCGTGGTGACGAGGCCGATGGCGCCGCTGGGGCCCGGACCGCGGCGCGGCGATGAGTTCGGGGAACGGGTCCGGTCTGCGGTAGGACGGCCGCAACCACTCCGGAGGTCCCCATGCGCAAGCCCGAGGTCGTGCTCACCGACCTGGCGTTCGGCGAGTCCCCCCGCTGGCACGACGGTCGCCTCTGGTTCGCCAACTGGGGCACGGGTGAGGTCCTCGCGGTGGACCTCGGGGGCCGCGGTGAGGTGGTCGCGCAACTGCCCGCCCCGACGATCCCGATCAGCCTGGACCCGCTGCCCGACGGCCGGATGCTGGTGGTGGACGGGCCGAACGCGGCCCTGCTGCGCCGCGAGCCGGACGGTTCGCTGGTCCGCCACGCCGACCTGAGCGGCGTCGGCGAGATGTTCAACGAGATCGTCGTCGACGCCCGCGGCAACGCCTACGTCAACGGCGGCAGCTCCGACTTCTCCGAGCCGAGCATCATCGCCCTGGTCACCCCGGACGGCGGGGTC
>DASQMQ010000201.1:0-6413 GCA_035645455.1 Pseudonocardia sp. | reverse complement strand
TCCGCGACGCCCATCCCCCGGGTCCGGGCGGCGGCCAGCTCGATGGCGAGCGGGAGCCCGTCGAGCCGGCGGCAGATCTCGGCCACCGGCTCCGCGTCACCGAGCTCCAGGTCCGGGCGCTGCGCCCGGGCCCGGTCGACGAACAGCGCGGTGGCGTCCCCGATCGACAGCGGAGGGACCGGTCGGACCTGCTCGCCCGGCACGTCCAGCGGCGCCCGGCTGGTGGCGAGCACGACCACCCCCGGGCACCGGGTCACCACCCGGTCCGCGAACCGGGCCGCGCCGTCGAGGACGTGCTCGCAGTTGTCGAGCAGGAGCAGCAGCCGCCGCGGCCGGAGGTAGGCGATGAGCGACTCGTCGATGCCCATCCCCTGGCGCTGCTGCACGCGCAGGGCCGCGGCCACGGCGTGGCCGACCGGGCCGTCGGCGGCCAGCGGGGCGAGCTCGGCGAGCCACCCGCCGTCCGGGAAGCGGTCGCGCTCGCGACCGGCGACCTCCTCGGCCAGCCGGGACTTGCCGACCCCGCCGACCCCGGTGAGGGTCACCAGCGGGCCGCCGCGGACGGCCGACCGGACCTCGGCGAGCTCGGTGTCGCGCCCGACGAAGCTGGTAGCCCGCCGCGGCAGGTTGCCGGGCACGGGTGCCGGCGGCGGCGCGAGCGCCGGGTCCTGGTCCAGGATCCGCCGGTAGAGCGCCCGGGCCGGTTCGGACGGCGGCACGCCCAGCTCGACGTCGAGCCGGCGGCGCAGCGCGTGGTAGGCGGCCATGGCGTCGGCCTGGCGCCCGGTGGCGTAGAGCGCCCGCATCAGCAGGACGGTCGCCCGCTCGCGGTGCGGCGCGCCCGCCACCATGACCTCCAGGTCGGCCACCGCCTCACCGGCCCGGCCGCTGCGCAGCAGGGCGTCGGTGCGGTCCTCGGCCGCGGTGGCGCGCAGCTCCGCGAGGCGCGCTGCCTCCGCCCGCACCGGGTCGAGGTCGGCGAACTCGGCGAGGGCGTCGCCCCGCCAGCGGCCCAGCGCCTCGTCGAGCAGCGCGACCGCCCGCTCGGCGTCGGCGGTCCGGGCCGCGGCGAGCAACTGCTCCACGGCGGCGGCGTCGAGCTCGGCGGCGTCGAGCTCGAGCGCGTACCCGCCCCCGCGATGGCGCAGGCGTCCGCCCTCGCCGTCCAGCGCCCGGCGGACCCGGGAGACGTAGGCCCGCAGCGAGCTGACCGCCCCGGGTGGCGGGAGGTCGCCCCACAGCGCCGCCACCAGGGTGTCGACCGGCACCACCGCGCCGCGCGCCACGGCGAGGACCGCCACCAGCGCCCGGGGCTTCGCCCCGCCGAGCGCCGCGGGCGCCCCGGCGACGAGCACCTCCAGCGGACCCAGGATCCGGACCTCCACGTCCATCCCCCCACAGCGGGCGTGCAATCGGGATGCAAGCCGGTCCGCGGAGGGTAGTGCGACCGACCCCGGGGAGGACAGATGCAGATCACCGAGCGCACCGCGCTCTCCGGGATCGCCTACGGGTTCATCGCCTCGAAGGCGCTGTTCGCCGCGCTGGAGCTGGACCTGTTCACGCTCCTCGCGGACGGTCCGGCGGGCGCCGCGGAGCTCGCGGCCAGGACCGGGGTGGCCGAGAACCGGATGCGGACGCTGCTGCACGCGCTGGCCGCCCTGGGCCTGCTGGTCCCGGTCGCCGGGGGCTACGCGAACGCGCCGGCTGCCCAGCGGTGGCTGGTGCGCGGCGTCCCGGGCGCGGTCGGGGAGTACTACCGGCTGCAGATCGGCCGCCAGATCTACCCCGCGCTCACCCACCTCGACGCCGGCCTGGCCGGCACCGGCGGCGCCTTCGCCACGCTCACCGGCCTGCTGTCCGACCCGGCGCAGGCGCGCACCTTCACCGAAGCCCAGCACGCCGGGTCGCTGGGGGCCGCCCGGGTGCTGGCCGGGCGGCTCGACGGCGAGCTGGCCGGGACGCCGCGGCTGCTCGACGTCGGCGGCGGCAGCGGGGCCTTCGCCATCGCGTTCGCCGAGCGCGCCCCGGGCCTGCGCGCCACCGTGCTGGACCTGCCGGAGGTGGTCGAGGTCGCCCGCGGCTACCGCGCCGCGGCCGGGCTCACCGACCGCATCGACCTGCTCGCCGCCGACGCCGTGCGCGACCCGTGGCCGCCGGACCAGGACGTCGTCCTGCTGTCCTACCTGCTCAGCGCGGTCGGCGACGCCGAGATCGACGTCGTGCTCGACCGGGCCCGGGGCTGCCTGCGGCCGGGTGGACTGCTGGTGGTCCACGACTTCATGCTCGACGACGGCCCGTCCGGAGCGGCCGCGCCCGGGCCGGTGGCCGCGGCCCTGTGGTTCCTGCACTACCTCGCCTACCACCCCGACACCGTGTCCTTCTGCGCCGCCGAGCTCACCGACCGGCTGCGCGGGCACGGGTTCGGCGACGCCACCGCCGAGGTCCTGATCCCCGGCATCACCTCGGTGGTCCGCGCCCGGCCGGCGGGTGCGGCGTGACCGGCCCGCTCGCCGTCGGGCTGACCCCGCTGGAGACCCGCCGCGAGATCGTCCTGCACCGCGACACGTCGCGCCGCCTCGGCTTCGGCCCGGAGGTCGCCGTGCACGCCGGCGCCCAGCTGCCCGTGCTGGTGCTCCCCCCGCACCGCCCGTTCGACGACCTCGACCACCTGCTCACCGCACTGGCTCCGTCCACCACCGAGACGCGAAGGACCGCACCATGACCTCCACCGACATCACCGCCGACCGCGAGCTCAAGGCCCGCCACCGGGCCCTGTGGGCCTCCGGCGACTACCCGGCCGTCGCGGCCGAGCTGATCCCGGAGCTCGGGCCGGCCCTGGTCCGCCACGCCGGGATCACCGCCGGCATGCGGGTCCTCGACGTGGCCGCCGGCACCGGCAACGCGGCCATCCCGGCCGCGCTCACCGGCGCCACCGTCACCGCGTCCGACCTCACCCCGGAGCTGTTCGAGGCGGGCCGGCGCAACGCTGAGGCCGCGGGGGTGGCCCTGGACTGGGTGGAGGCCGACGCCGAGGCGCTGCCGTTCGCCGACGGCGAGTTCGACGCCGTCATCTCCTGCGTGGGCGTCATGTTCGCGCCGCACCACCAGGTGGCCGCCGACGAGCTGGTCCGCGTCTGCCGGCCGGGCGGCACGATCGGCCTGCTGAGCTGGACGCCGGAGGGCTTGATCGGCGACCTGTTCGCCACCCTGCGCCCGTTCGCCCCGCCGCCCCCGCCCGGTGCGCAGCCCGCCCCGCTGTGGGGCAGCGAGGCGCACCTGCAGGAGCTGTTCGGCGACCGCGTCACCGCCTGGGACACCGCCCGCCGGCACGTCGACTTCACCCGGGGCGAGCCGGTGGAGTTCCGCGAGTACTGGAAGCGCAACTACGGCCCGACGATCGCGGTCTACACGTTCAACGCCGCCGACCCGGAGCGCACCGCCGCCCTGGACGAGGCGTTCGCCGCGATGCTGGCGGGGCGCCGCGAGGGCGGCCCGGGCGAGCCGGCCCGCTACCCCGCCGAGTACCTGCTGGCGACGGCCCGCCGCCGCTGACCCGGGAGTCTGGCGCGGTGCCGGGAGACCGGGACCGCGCCGTCAGGCCGGGGCCACCTCGACCCGGGTGTCGGAGAAGGTCGGGGCGTTGCCCAGGTCCGCGAACTCGACGGGGCTGACCGCGTTCACCGTGCTCAGGCCCTTCGCCTGGGCCCGCCAGCCGCCCATCGAGGACAGCACCACGCCCCGGGCGACCTCGTCGCTGACCACCGCGCGCACGACGAACTCGCCGCGCTCGTTGAACACCCGGACGAGGTCACCGTCGCCGATCCCGCGGGCTGCGGCGTCGTCGGGGTGCACGATCCCGGTCGGCTCGCCCTGCACGCGCTGCTGCGCGCCGAGGTTGCCGTAGCTGGAGTTGAGGAAGGCGTGCGCCTTCGGCGAGATCAGGCTCAGCGGGTACGCGGGCGAGGACGCGCGCGGCGGGATGTAGTGCGGCAGCGGGTCGACCTCGCCGCCGGGCTGGAACTCGGTCGAGCCCTGCCGGAACAGCGGCAGCACGAAGTTGCCGCCCGCGGCGGCCGCCGAGACGAACTCCTGCTTGCCCGACGGGGTGGGGAACCCGCCCTCGGCGTGCGGGGCGTAGTGGTCGGCGTCGGGCAGGTTCAGCCGCGCCCAGCCGGTCTCGGCCAGCGACTCCGGGGTGATCCCGGCCAGCGCCGGGGCCGACCAGTCGTAGGCCTCGGCGATCATCTGCTCGTCGGTGCGCCGGAAGCAGTCGTCCGGGAAGCCCATCGCCGCGGCCAGCCGGCGGAACAGCTCGGTGTTGCTGACCGCCTCGCCGACCGGCGCGATCGACGGCCGGTTCAACCCCAGGTAGAAGTGCCCCCAGGAGAACATGATGTCGAGCTGTTCGAGCTGGGTCGTGGCCGGCAGGACGATGTCGGCGTACCGCGCGGTGTCGGTCAGGAACTGCTCGCTGACCACGGTGAACAGGTCCTCGCGGGCCAGCCCGGCGAGCACCCGGTCCTGGTCCGGGCAGACGACCACCGGGTTGGCGTTGTAGACCATCAGGGCGTGGATCCCCGGGTCCAGGCCCAGCTCCCCGGTCAGCGCCCGACCCAGGTGGAACTGGTTGACCACCCGGGTGCCGGGCGGGCGCAGGTCGGGCCGGGACAGCGCGTCCCAGTCCACCGGGAACGCCCACAGCGGCAGCGCGAGCAGCCCGCCCCCGGGCTTGCGCCAGGCCCCGACCAGGCCGGGCAGGCAGGAGATCGCGCGCACCGTCTGGCCACCGCCCGAGGAGCGCTCGATCGCCACCCCGATCCGGATCATCGACGGCTGCCCGGCGGCGTACTCGCGGGCCAGCGTGCGGATGTCCTCGGCCGGGACGCCGGTCTCCGCGGACGCCCACTCCGGCGTGCAGTCCTTCGCCCGCTCGGCCAGTTCGTCGACCCCGACGGTGTGCTCGGCGACGTAGTCGGCGTCGGTGAGCCCCTCGGCGAGGATGACGTGGATCAGTGCCATGGCCAGCGCGCCGTCGGTGCCGGGCCGGATGGGGATGTGCCAGTCGGCGCGCTTGGCGGTGCGGTGGCGCATCGGGTCGATCACCACGACCTTGGCCCCGCGGCGCTGGGCCTCCAGCACGTAGGGCCACTGGTGCAGGTTGGTGGACACCATGTTGCAGGCCCAGATCACGATGTAGCGCGAGTGCACCAGGCTCTCCGGGTCGACGCCGGCGGTCGGGCCCACGCTCATCACGTACGCCGTGGAGGCCCCGGAGTCGCAGAACGTCCGCTCGGCGACGGTGGCGCCGAGCTTGTTGAAGAACGGGTCGCCGACGTTGAGCCCGTTGAGCGTGCCCTGGGTGCCGAGGTAGCTGACCGGCATGATCGCCTCGGGGCCGTGCTCGGCGACCACCGCTCGCCACCGGTCGGTGACGGTCGCGATCGCCTCGTCCCAGCCGATCGGCTCGAACCGGCCGCTGCCCTTCGGGCCGGTGCGCCGCAGCGGGGTCGTCACCCGGTCCGGGCTGTACACCCGGTCGGTGTAGTTGTTGACCTTCACGCACAGCCCGCCGCGGGTGAACGGGTGCTCGGGGTCCCCGCGCACGCCGGTCGCCTTCCCGTCCTCGACCGTGACCAGCATGGAGCAGCCGTCCGGGCAGTCGTGCGGGCAGACCGCGCGGCGCACCCCGGAGCCGCTCACATCGACGAGGGGCAGGTCGGCGAGGGTCATGGGCGCTCCTGACGGGCTGACGGTGTCCGGGCCAGGGTGGCCCGCGGCCGGACCGGGGCGTTAGGCGCTGGACGACCGGCGGTTGCCCACCAGCGACCAGCTCGGTTCGTGCCCGGCATTTGACCTGCTCGCAACGCGGGTGTGGTGTGCTACCGGCAGGCAGGAGCGCGGAGGTGGTCCCATGGTCCTCCCGGCGGGCTCGGCGCCCGGCGACGCGTCCGTGCGCAGCACGCGCCGCTTCGACGAGTGGCGCGACGCGATCCGGCACGACTTCGTCGCCCTCGACATGGCCCCGGACCGGCGTACCGGTGGCTTCTCCGGGGCCCTGCGCAGCGCGACCATCGGGCACCTGCAGGTCTCCCAGGTCCGCTCGGTCTCCCAGGTCTGCCGCCGCACCCCGGCCCTGGTCCGGGCCGACTGCCAGGAGTTCCTGCAGGTCGGCATGGTCACCCGGGGCTTCGGCGTGCTGGAGCAGGACGGCCGCCGCACGGTGCTCACGGCGGGCGACTTCGCCATCTACGAGACGGGCCGGGAGTTCAGCTGGAACCTGGGCCGGCACTGGGAGCTCGACGTGTTCACCTGGCCACGCGCCGCGGTGGACCTCACGCCCGGGGAGTCCGCGCTGGCCACCGCGGTGCGGATGCCCGGGCGCGGCTCGCTGACCGGGATCGTCGGCGGCATGC
>DASQMQ010000200.1:0-6659 GCA_035645455.1 Pseudonocardia sp. | reverse complement strand
CGGTAGGTCCGTCAGGGGTGGTGGCGGAGGCCGTCCATGAGGAGGTCGAGGATGCGGCCGGCCTGGGCGCGCTGTTCCGGCGCCCCGGCCGCCAGGGAGACCCCGCTGAGCGAGGTGAGCACGTCCGCGGGCGCGACATCGGCGCGGACGGTGCCGGCCGCGGCCGCGGCGTCGAGCAGCGTCGCGATGGCGCCGACCATCCGTTCCCGGCTCTGCGCGAACGGGTTGCCGCCCGAGGCGATGACCGCGTGCAGCGCGTCGGCCATGCCGCGCTTGGTCGTCATGTAGTCGACGAACCGGTCCATCCAGGCCCGCACCGCCGCGTCGGGGGGCAGGGTGGCCAGCAGGTCGGGGACGGCGTCGCAGAGCCGGGCGAGCTCACTGCGGTAGGCCGCCTCGACCAGCGCCTCGCGGGTGGGGAAGTGCCGGTAGAGGGTGCCGATGCCGACGCCGGCCGCCTTGGCGATGCTGTCCAGGGTCACCTCGGCGCCGCCCGGGGTGGCGAAGGCGCGCACCGCTGCGGCCAGCAGTCGCTCGCGGTTGCGGCGGGCGTCGGCGCGCAGCGGGCGCTCACCGGTCGCCATCGCACCTCCCTCACGTCCCGGAAACGGCCAGCCTACGGGGAATGAACCGGATGAGGCTCCGGTTGTAGCGGAGGTAGCGGAGGAACCTCCGTTTGACTCCGAGAGGACCGGAAGACATGACCGACTCCACTCTGCTCAGCACCCCGTTCGGCGCCACCTCCACCGCGGCCGAGGTGGTCGACGGGATCGACCTGGCCGGGCGGCGGATGATCGTCACCGGCGGCGCGTCTGGGATCGGCGTCGAGACGGCCCGCGCGCTGGCCGGCGCGGGCGCCGAGGTGACCATCGCCGTCCGCGACCGGGGGGCCGGCGAGCGCACCGCGGCCGACGTCCTGGCGACGACCGGGGCGAAGGTCCTGGTCGCCCCGCTGGACCTGGCCGACCGGGCCTCGATCGCGGCGTTCGTCGCGGCCTGGACCGGTCCGCTGCACGTCCTGGTCGACAACGCCGGGGTGATGGCATCGCCGCTGGCGCGCACCCCGGACGGGTGGGAGATGCAGTTCGCCACCAACCACCTCGGCCACTTCGCGCTGGCCACCGGGCTGCACCGCTACCTGGTCGCGGCCGGCGACGCGCGGATCGTCTCGGTCAGTTCGGGCGCCCACCTGCGCGCCGGCGTCGACTTCGACGACGTGCACTTCGAGCGCCGCGAGTACGACCCGTGGGTCGCCTACGCCCAGTCGAAGACCGCGAACGTGCTGTTCGCGGTGGAGGCGACCCGGCGGTGGGGCGAGGAGGGGGTCACGTCGAACGCGCTCACACCCGGCGCCATCCGCACCAACCTCCAGCGCCACGTCACCGACGACGACATGCGGCGGCTGCGCGTGGCATCCGGCGGCAGTGCGGAGCCGGTGTGGAAGACACCCGAGCAGGGTGCGGCGACCTCGGTGCTGCTCGCCGCCTCGCCGCTGCTCGACGGGGTGAGTGGCCGGTACTTCGAGGACTGCGCCGAGGCCCGCCCGCACCGGCCGGGCACCCGGACCGGCGTCGCCCCGCACGCCCTGGACCCAGGGTCGGCCACCCGCCTCTGGGACCTCTCCGTCCGCACCCTCGCCTGATCCCCGGTGGGGAGAGCCCTACCCGGACGCGGTGGTGCACCGGCGTGTCCGGGAGGGCTGCCACCGCTTTCCTGACCGCATGACAACCACTGCCGTCCGGGGCCGGCCGCGGACCACCGGCGTCGGCTCGTTCCTCCTGGTGACCGCCCTGCTCAGCTGGGGTCCGTGGGGGGCGGCGCTGGTCCTCGGCGGGGACATCGCCGACCCGCTGGTGTGGGCGCTCTACGGAGTGGGCGGGTTCGGGCCGACCCTGGCCGCCGGGGTGATGCGCCTGGTCGAGGGGCCCGGTGAACGGCAGGTGCGGTGGCGCTCCGCGGCCGGCTGGGGGCCGGTCGCGCTGCTGCTGGGCGCGGGCCCGGCGGTGGTGGCCGCGCTGGTGGGGCCGTTGCTCGGCGGACCGCCGGCCGACCTGGCCGCGGCCGGCGGGACCGTCGCCCGGCTGGGCGGGGTGCTGCCGCTGCTCGCGGTGTTCCTGGTCGCCGGTCCGCTGGCCGAGGAGTTCGGCTGGCGCGGCTACCTGCAGCCGCGGCTGCGCCGCACGCTGTCCCCGGCCCGGACCGCGCTCGCCGTCGGGATGGCCTGGGCGGTGTGGCACGTCCCGCTGTTCCTGCTGACCGGTACCGGCCAGGCGGAGATCGGCCTGTTCACGCCGGTGGCGCTGGGGTTCTTCGTCGCCATGGTGCCGCTGTCGGTGGCGTACTGGTTCGTGTCCGAGCGGTTGCGCGGCGGGGTGCCGGCGGCGGTGCTGACGCACCTGGCGGGGAACCTCGCGCTGACCCTGCTGGCCGTCACCACGTCCGCCGTGGGCGGGGTGCTCTACCTGATCACCGTGGTCCTGGTGGCCGGGTTGCTCCTGCTGGTCGCCCGCCCGCGCGACGTCCTGACCGGGGCGGTGGGCACCGGACGTGCCGGGTGACCGTCGACCCGCGGGTGCCGCGGGTCAGTCGCCATGGCGGCGGGCCCGCTGGCCGCGGGCCAGCTCGGTGGCCAGGGCGTCCAGCGGCTGGGCCCAGAACCGGCGGTAGCGGTCCAACCAGGCGTCGATCTCGCGCAGCGGCTCCGGGTCGACCGAGTACAGCCGGCGCGCCCCGTCCGCCCGGACGGTGGCGAACCCGTTCTCCCGCAGCACCCGCAGGTGCTGCGACACCCCGGGCTGGGAGATCCCGAACTCCCGCTGCACGACCGCGCTGACCTCGCCGGCCGCCCGTTCGCCGTCGGCCAGCAGGTCCAGGATCCGCCGGCGGACCGGATCGCCGAGGACGTCGAAGGCGTGCACCCGTCCAGGATTGCAGCCGCCGCTTATACAAGCCAGCGCCCGGGTGGGCGGGCGTCGGGGCGGGCGGAGCGCCACACTCCTGACGAGTCCGACTCAGGGGAGGTTCCGGTGCCGGGATGGGTGCAGCACGCGATCTGGTGGCACGTCTACCCGCTCGGGTTCGTCGGGGCCGAGCCCGCGGCGATCGACGGTGGACCGCAGCACCGTCTCGGCCGACTCGTCGACTGGCTGGACTACGCCGTCGAGCTCGGCGCGTCCGGGATCGCGCTCGGGCCGGTGTTCGCCTCCCGCACGCACGGCTACGACACGGTCGACCACTTCCGCATCGACCCCCGCCTCGGCGACGACGCCGACTTCGACGCGCTGGTCGCAGCGGCCCACGGGCGCGGGCTGCGGGTGCTGCTGGACGGGGTGTTCAACCACGTCGGACGGGACTTCCCGGCGTTCCGACAGGTCCTGGAGCAGGGCCCGGACGCCCCGACCGCGTCCTGGTTCCGGCGCCGCCCCGGCGGCGGGCCCGCGGAGTACGAGAACTTCGAGGGCCACGACCTGCTGGTCGCGCTGAACCACGACGAGCCCGCGGTGGCCGACCACGTCGTCGCGGTGATGGAGCACTGGCTGACCCGCGGCGTCGACGGCTGGCGGCTGGACGCGGCCTACGCGGTGCCGACGGCGTTCTGGGCGGCGGTGCTGCCCCGGGTGCGCGCCGCCCACCCGGACGCCTACGTGGTCGGCGAGGTGATCCACGGCGACTACCCGGGGTTCGTCGCGGAGTCCGGGGTGGACGCGGTCACCCAGTACGAGCTGTGGAAGGCGATCTGGAGCTCGCTCAACGACGGCAACCTCTACGAGCTGGCGCACGCGCTGGACCGGCACACCGAGATGGTCGCGTCGTTCGCACCGCTGACCTTCGTCGGCAACCACGACGTCACCCGGCTGGCCAGCAAGCTCGACGACCCCCGCCACCTGACCCACGCGGTGGTCGTGCTGCTCACCGTGGCCGGCACGCCGTCGATCTACGCCGGGGACGAGCAGGCCTTCCGCGGGGTCAAGGAGGACCGGGTCGGCGGGGACGACGCGGTCCGCCCGGCGTTCCCGGCCACCCCGGCCGGGCTGGCCCCGGACGGCTGGCCGACCTACCGGCTGCACCAGGACCTGGTCGGGCTGCGCCGCCGGCACCCGTGGCTGCACGCGGCCGCCACCCGCACCGTCGAACTGGACAACACCCGGCTCTGCTACGAGGTCCGCGCCGGCGACGACGCCCTGCTGGTCGCGCTCAACCTGGACGAGCAGCCCACCGAGCTGGCCGCGCCCGGCGCCGGCGCGGTGCTGGCCGGGGAGGCCACCGTGCACGGGGACGGCGACGGCGCCCGGGTCGCGCTGCCCGGGCTCGGCTGGGCGGTGCTGGCGATCGGTTGATGCGCCGTCCGTCGATCGCGGCGGATGGTGCCCGCCACCTTCCCTTCGTCCTGCGCACCGCCTCGCGCGTACGGTCGAGCCGTGATCCTGCCCAGAGCGCGCGTGCTGCTGCTGCGGTGGGCGTTCCGCGTCCTGTTCGGGCTCGCCCGGCCGGTCAAGCGGCTGCTCGCCGGCCGGCCGGTGGACCGCGACGGCCAGGTGCTCGACCTGGACCTGCAGCTGCTCGGCCGGGTCGGCGACCTGCTCGGCGGCTCCGGGTCCGCGCTGGACCAGGCCGCGCTGGCCGAGCAGCGCCGACAGGCCGACATCGCCGCCGAGGCCGCCGCCGACCCCGATCTGGACGACGTCCTGACCAGTGACTGGCAGATCCCCGGCCCGGGCTGCCCGCTGCCGGCCCGGCTGTACGTGCCGCCGTCGGAGCCGGAGAGCTGCGGGCTGCTGGTGTACTTCCACGGCGGCGGGTTCGTGCTCGGCAGCCTGGCCTCCACCGATCCGCTGTGCCGGCTGGTGGCCGCGCAGTCCGGGGTGCGGCTGCTGTCGGTGGAGTACCGCCTCGCCCCCGAGCACCCGTACCCGGCCGCGCTGGAGGATGCGCTCGCCGCGTTCCGCTGGGCCCGCGCCGAGGCACCGGCCCTGGGTGCGGACCCGGGCCTGGTCGCCGTCGGCGGCGACAGCGCCGGCGGGAACCTCGCGCTGGTGGTGGCCCACCAGCAGACCGCCGCCGCGCCCCCGGCGTTCGTGCTGGCCCTCTACCCGGTCACCGACGCCGATCGCAGCGGCGGCTCGCGCGAGCTGTTCGGCCAGGGCTTCGGGCTGACCGCCGACCAGCTCGTCGAGCTGGAGCGGCTGTACCTGCCCGACGGCATCCCCGATGGCGACCTGCGCGGGGCGATCCTGCGCGCCGAGGACCTGACCGGGATGCCACCGGTCTACCTGTCCACGGCCGGCTTCGACCCGCTGCGCGACGAGGGCGAGGAGCTGGCCGACCGGCTGCGCGAGGCCGGGGTGCCGGTGGTGGCCCGCCGGTTCGCCGGACTGGTCCACGGCTACGCCAGCTTCACCGCGTTCAGCGCCGCCGCCCGGGACGCCACCCTGGACGCGGCCAGCGCCCTGCGCACCACCCTCACCCTCGCGGAGAGCCGCACCCGCCCCCTCCGCCACACCGCCTGACCCGCCCCGCCCCGACCCCGCCCCGCCCGCCCCACCCCCCGCGGTTCAGGAAGGCCACCTTCAGGTCCCCACAGGGCAGGAAGGTGGCCTTCCTGAACCTGGAGGTCAGGAAGGTGGCCTTCCTGAACCGGGGGGTGGGGCGGGGCGGGCGGTCAGGGCTGCTGCTGGAGGGCGGTGGCGAGGGTGTCGGGGGTGGTGAGGAGGGCCTCGTGGCCGCCGGGGGTGGGCACGGCGGTGACGCCGAGCCGGTCCGGGAAGCGCGGGGCCCAGGCGAACTCACCGGGCGGCAGGGCGATGTCGTCGGTGCTGAGCAGGTAGCTCACCGGAACGCCGAGCGCACCCGGGTCCAGCGGCGTGACCGGGGTGGTGAAGTACTGCATCGGCTGGGGCACCAGCAGGCCGTGCGCCAGCCGCTGCACCGGTTCCGGGGCGTCCTGGATGAACGCGCCGGCGAACACCTCGAACGGCAGGGCCACCGAGTTGGTGCCCGACGCCTCGGCCAGCCCGCGGAACAGCTCCTGGTAGGGCGGGGGCACCTCGTCGATCAGGGCCCGGTCGGCGGCCGGCACGAACGCGCTCCAGTAGACGAGCCGGCTCAGCCGCGCCGCCAGCCGCGGCGCCGCGCCGGTGATGACGTAGCCGCCCCAGCTGTGCCCGACCAGGCTCACCTCGCGCAGGTCGCGGCGCTCCACGTAGTCGACGACGAAGTCCACGACGTCCGGCAGCTGGTGCGCGGTGGGGTCGTCGCCGTCGGCCAGGCCGGGCAGGGTCGGGGTGAGCACCCGGTGGCCCCCGGCGCGCAGCCGCTCGGCGACCGGGCGCCACGCCCACCCACCGTGCCACGCGCCGGTGATCAGGACGTAGGTCTGGGCCACGGCTGCTCCTTCGAAGGTCGTCCGGTCTGCCGAGATCATGGAGCGCGGTGGCTCCGGCCGTCAACGAAGCGGCACAATCGGTTACGCACATCGGGGAGGTGCACGGGGTGAAGGCGCGGTCGCTGGTGTTCGACCTGTTCGGCGACTACCTCCGCTACCGCGGCGGGGAGGTCCGGCTGCGCACCCTGGTCGCGCTGATGGCCTGCTTCGAGGTGCCGGAGCCGACGGCGCGGGTGGTGGCCGGGCGGCTGCGCCGGGAGGGCTGGCTGGCCGGCCA
>DASQMQ010000199.1:0-1993 GCA_035645455.1 Pseudonocardia sp. | reverse complement strand
GGCGCCGGTGGCCACCCCGGCGAGACCGGTCCCGGCGTCACCCCGCCCGGCCGCGCCGCCCGGCCGGGCGACCGGACGCCCGGGCCCGATCGGGCCGTCACCGGTCCGGTCCGTCCCGCGGGGTGCCGCCCCGGCAGCCCTGCCGCTGCCGCGGCGGTCCGGTCCGTCCCGGGTGCCACCCCCGCTGCCGGTCGAGCCGGTCGCGCACCCGGTGACCGGGCAGGCCTGGGCCACCGATGTCGGCACCATGCGCCGGTTGTTGACGGCTCTCCGGTCCCTTCGCTGATGAAATACACTCGAATGGCCGCGGCCCCATCACCGAGTGTATTCCCCGCCCCGCTCGGCCCTTCCCTCTCTTGTCGCCCGGAGCCATTGGGTTACGCTTCGGGTTCCCCGAACGAACGTCCTCTCGAGCGCACTCCCCGCGCTCGGACGTCACCCCGCTGGAGGTCCCGGAAATGACCAACATCGACAACTCGCTGGACATGGCGGCGAACATCAAGGGGGCATTCGCGGTCGCGCTGGTCGACTACGACAGCGGCATGACCCTGGGTTCCCGGGGCGGCAGTCCCGAGTTCGACCTCGAGGTCGCCGCGCCCGGCAACAGCGACGTGGTCCGGACCAAGATGGACGTGATGCAGAAGCTGAACCTGCGCGAGTCCATCGAGGACATCCTGATCACCCTGGACACCCAGTACCACCTGATCCGGCCGATCCGCGGCCTGGCCGACGAGAAGCTGTTCTTCTACCTGGTGCTCAACCGGGCCCAGGCCAACCTGGCCATGGCCCGGCGCGACCTGCGGGTGATCGAGAAGGAGTTCTACCTGACCAACCCGGGCAACGGCCGCCCCGGCGCGATGCCCGACGGCCAGGCCTTCTTCCCGTCCAACGCGGGCCGCTGACGACGCGGCCGGGCGGACGAGCGCGTAGCGGAACGATCGAGTGGGCCGGCACCGGCATGCGGTCACCGTCCGCGCCGACGGGCTCGCTGCGGTTCTCGGCCCGCTGCTGAGGGACGCACGGGTCGTCGCCGCGACGCTGGTCGACGCGGACAGCGGCATGGTGCTCGACGCGTGCGGCAGCGACGGGTGGACCACCGACCTCGAACTGGTGGGCGCGGCGCACGCGGAACTGGCCCGGCTGGCGTTCACCCTGCCGGGCCGGCCGGAGCCGGTCGACGAACTGGTGGTCAGCGCCGGCCCGCAGCGGCACCACCTGCTGCGAGCGGTGCCCGACCCGCACGGCGACCGGTTGGTGCTCTCGGTCGTGGTCAGCGGTTCGCGGCGGTCCGCCGAACGGGCGCGCCGCCGGTTGCGGGCGGTGCCGGTCGACGCGCTCACCGCGGGCCCGACGGTCGTGCGCAGGCCGGGCGTGGGTGGGTGGTCCGCTCCGGCGCACGAGGTGCTCGGCTCCCGTCCGGCCGACCCGATCGGGACGCCCGCCGAGGTCGTGACCACCCGCGCCGGTTCACCACCCGCTCCGCGCGGGGTGTTCGGCGGTGCGGTCCCGACCCGCCCGGACGGTGCGGGCGGCCGCGGTTCCGGACCGGTCGGTCCGGTCGGCGGCCCGGTCCGGGGCGCCGCGCCCGGCCGGCCGGGCCCCCATCCGGGGGTCCGCCGGCCCGCCCGACCCGCCGGCCCGCACCCGGCCCGCTCCGAGCCACTCGCGAGCGGCCCCGTCCCGGTGGCCGGGCCCGGCGGTGCCGGTCAGGACGACGGCGCCCACACCGTCCGGGCAGTGCCCGGACCCGGCCGGCCCGGGCCCGGCCGGGGGCCGGCTGCCCCGGTCGGGACCCATCACGGCTCCGGGTCCCGGCACGACCCACCGGCGCGCCCCGCGCCCCGGCCGGCCAGCCTGTTCGAGCCGGTGACCCCCGCCGGCCGCTGGCCGGGGCCGCCGCCCTCCGAGCCCGCCCGCTCCGGGCCGGTCCCGCCGCCCGGGTCTCCCGGTGGGGGGTCGCCCCCCGACCGCGCGCTGGCCGGGGAACCAGTGG
>DASQMQ010000198.1:0-2987 GCA_035645455.1 Pseudonocardia sp. | reverse complement strand
TGTCCCGGACCTCGCCGGGTGCCGCCGGGCACCGGCGCCGGTCCCGCGGGACGACCGCCGGGGGCGGTCGCGTCCGCGGGGACCGGAACCGGCGCCGGCGACGCCGTGGTGGCGGATCCCACGGTCAGGAGCTCATCCGCTCGGCGATCAGGTCGTCGGCGGCGGTCGCGGCCTGCTCGACCGGGACGCCCTGCAGCACCTGGGTCAGCATGTCCTTCAGCGGGTTGGGCGCGGTCTCCACCGACGCCCAGGAGGGCGCCACCGGCGTGGCTCGCCCGACGGCGGCGGCCTCGATGGTGGTCTGCAGGATCTCGTTGCCCTCCGCCGCACCGGCCAGCGCGCTGGAGTTCGGGATCGCCCCGGCCTCGGCCAGCCGGGTCTGGTACTCGGTGCCGGCGACCAGCGCGATGTACTCCCGCGCCAGGTCCGGCGCGTCGCTGCCGAGCGGCACCGACAGGTCCGAGCCGCCGACGAACGGCGGGGCCGGCTTGCCCCCGGTCGCGCTGGGCAGCGCGAACACCCCGAGCTTCCCGTCGAGCTCCGGCGCGGCCTCGACCGCGCTGGCCAGCTCCCACGGCAGTCCGATCATCATCGCGGTGCTGCCCTGGGACATGATCTCGTACTGCTGCGGGGTGGCCTCGTCGGTGTCGGCGGGTGCGGCCGAGAGCGCCGAGTACAGCTCCTGGTAGCGGGCGATGCCGGCCTGGCCCTGCGGGGTCGACAGCGCTCCCCGCCAGCCCTCGCCGTCCGGCACGGCCAGCTCGCCGCCCTCGTCCCAGATCAGGCTGGCCAGCGTGTACCACTGCTGCCCCGGCAGGTAGAGCGGCATGAACCGGGGGTCGCTGCCGAACCGCGCGCGCAGCGGCTCGCCGACGGCCAGCAGCTCGTCCCAGGTGGTCGGCACCGCGACCCCGGCCTCGGCGAACATGTCGGTGCGGTAGATGACCGTGCGGGTCCCGGCGTAGAAGGGGACGCCGTAGGTCTTGCCCTCCCACCGCCCCGGTTCGGCCAGGCCGGGCAGCCAGGTGTCGCTGTTGTCGAAGGTGCCGACGGCGTCGGTGAGATCGGTCAGGCCGCCGGCCGCGGCGTACTGCGCGACCTGCGTGTTGCCGATCTCGAGCACGTCCGGGGGCTGGTCACCGGCGAGCGCGGTGGTCAGCTTCTCGCCGATGCCGTCCCACTGCTGGACCTGGTACTCGACGGTGACCCCGGGATGGGTCCCCTCGAAGTCCGCCTTGAGGCCCGCGGCGACGTCGTCGGGCAGCGATCCGGTCATGTACCAGACCGCGAGCGTCGACGGAGCGCTCGCGGCGGGTGTGTCGGGTTCCTGAGCGCCGCACCCCGCCAGGAGTACGGCTGTGACTGCGCTGAATGCGGTCACGAGACGCCGGATGTGCATGTCCCTCCCTCGCCAAGGGGGCTCTGTGGCTGCTGCCGACCCGAGTCCGCGGGGTCGCGGCCGAGCTGTCGAAAAACTAATCGGAAACTTTCCTAATAGCAAGACTCCCCCGCGGTGATCGCCGCCTACGCTGCACCCGGACGTCCGCGCGGACGGACCCCGACGACGAGGAGCGCCGAGTGTCACGACCGGGCACGCCCAGCCTGCTGCGGGCCATGAACGACCGGGCCGGGGTGGACCTGCTGCTGGCCACCGGGCCGCTGACCCGCACCGACATCAGCGGCCGGACCGGGCTGTCGAAGGTGACGGTGTCCCAGTTGCTCGGTCGCCTGGAGGCCCGCGGCATGGTCGAGGTCGTCGGATCGCAGTCCGGCAGCCGGGGACCCAACGCGGCGCTGTACTCGGTGGTGCCCACCATCGGCTACGCGGCGGGGGTCGACGTCGGGCCGGACGGCATCACGGTGGCCGTTGCCGACATCACCGGGCAGGTGCGCGGGCGGGGCGTGGTCGCCGGTGGCTCGTCCGATCTGGTCGACGACCTGCACAAGGCGCTGTCCGCGGCCGCGGACGAGGCGGGCGTCGAGGAGGACCGGCTGCAGGCCGTGGTGATCGGCACCCCCGGTGTGGTGGATCCGGCCTCCTACGCGGTGGACCTCGCCGTCGACATCCCGGCGTGGAGCCCCGGGCTCCCCGACGCGCTGCGCAGCCGGCTGAAGTGCGACGTGAGCGTCGAGAACGACGTCAACCTCGCCGCCCTCGCCGAGCAGGCGCACGGCGGTGCCGGCGGCGTCGACGACTTCGTGCTGCTGTGGGTCGGACGGGGGCTGGGCCTGGGGATCGTGCTGGGCGGGCGGCTGCACCGTGGCGCCAGCGGCGGCGCCGGGGAGGTCGGCTACCTGCCGGTCCCGGGCACCGCGTTGCCGACCGTGGTCACCGACCCGCGCGCGGCGGCGTTCCAGTCCCTGGTCGGTGGCGACGCCGTCCGCTCACTGGCCGCGAAGCACGGGCTGGACGACACCGACGGTGCCGCGGCCGTCGCCACCGCTGTCGCCACCGACAACCCCCTGCTCGACGAGCTCGGCAACCGGATCGCCGTGGGGGTCGCCGCGATCTGCGTGGTGCTCGACCCGAGTCTGGTGGTGCTCTCCGGCGACGTCGGCCGCGCGGGCGGCACGGCGCTGGCCGAGCGCATCGAACGGGCGGTCCCCCGGATCGCCCCGGTCCATCCGGCGGTGCGACCCACCGGGGTGGCCGGCGACGCCGTCCTCACCGGGGCCATCCACGTCGCCACCCGGACGGCGCGCGACGCGGTGTTCGACGCCCCGGCCTGATCCGGCGATCGTCGTCGCACACGGCCCGCGGCCCGGGACCTGTTCGTCGACCACGGCGTCGAGGGGACCAGCATCGAGCAGGTCGTGCACCGGGCCGGCGTCGGCGAGCTCACCGCCTACCGCCGGTGGGCGAGCGAGGAGAGCTCGTCGCCCCCGCGATGCCGCTACCTCGGCACGCTCTACCGCCGGGTCACTCTGCTCCCCGGGTAGGTCGCCCGTGCTCAGCCCGCCGCCGGGCGGGCCCGCGGCGGGTGCGG